>CAYUWD010000095.1:14010-15069 GCA_964448235.1 uncultured Bacteroidales bacterium
ATAAAATGTGTAGGTATCAGCTCCAACCATATTATATTCCATTTGAAAATAAAGATTTTCAACATTTAAAAAGTCAAAATCCTTATTTCCTATTTGAAAGGCATAGCTATCTTCAAATCCATTTAATCTATCAATTAAAAATTGTGAATAAATAATTCCGATATTCTTTGATTGCCATGATACATTTAGTCCGGCAAGATCATTTGCATAACTTGTATTCATATTGCTGTAAAATCCTCTAAAGAAAGGACTAGCATAATTTGTCAACTTTTGCCATCCGGGCATATCCTCGGTCATTAACAATATTTCAATCAAAGAGAAATTCCAATTATTTATCTTATAGCTTAGCGTATTGTATGATATAAATTTTGCCGGATATCGACTGTTTATACTCGTCTCCTCAAGCAAATTGGACACATTATTGAAATTTGGATTTAGTGCTTTTGTGTATAGACTGTTAAAATCAAACTTCCAGATTTTAGCATTAGTTTTAAAATACACCATTGGTGCTGAAAAGTCTGATAGAATCATCGAACGATATCCTTCTCCAATGAAAAGTCTGTCATAACCCAAAGTGAAATTTAAGTTTTGCGTAGCTTTTAAAGATATATTTCCATAAGCTGCTGAAAAATCATATCCGTTAAAAACAGTCAATGGTTTTATTCTACCATATCCCGGAATAATATTGTATGTATTATAAAACCTTTCAATATGCTCAGGAAAGACTCCCTGATTTTCAAAAAAAGAAGTGTTAAAATATATCCTTGAATCAAGATTACCTTGTAACAAAACTCCTCTTGTATTCAAATAACCAAATTCATCATTTATACCACTAATTGTACTATTAAACCTAAAATCAAAAATAGGATCGAGAATAATTTTAAACCTTTCATCTTCCTGAACCAACAAATGTTCGTGAAATAATTTACGCTTTAACCATGAAACATCTTCATACTTTTGTGTTGTAAAAATAAGGCTATCAAAAACTTGATTTTCTACTCCTGTTGTTGGTCGAATTAGTGTTGAAACATCATTGTAATAAATATCTTCTTCATTCAG
>CAYUWD010000096.1:0-14728 GCA_964448235.1 uncultured Bacteroidales bacterium
AATGTTCCGGATGGAGAAGCCGCAGTATTTGAATTAAAACTTACAAACAATAGCTTTACAGGTCACGATTTTATTTATGAACTTCAGGTTGATGAAGATGCGAATCCTCATGGTGCTGTAATTAAAATTGACGGATTGAATCCAAACCGATCCTTCTTTGTAGCTGCAGGAGAAACATTGACAAAAACTCTAACTGTTGAGCAGAATCCTGCTGGTGATATGGAATATGACGATCTGCAGTTGATTTTCCATTCATCTTGTCAATATGACCCAACAGATAATTTCCCTGACATTGCTGATAGTGTAACTTTTTCAGCTCATTTTATCCCTGCCTGTACTGAAGTAACATTCTCAAATATTACAGATGATTGGGTAATTAATGTTTATAATGAAAATGTTATGCCTGTTACTGTTTCAGGTTATAATATTAATCAGTCAACGTTTGATAAAGTATATTTCCAGTATTATCAATCAGGAACAACACCTACTACGTTTATGACCCTTTATAACGATACAGTTGATACTGATTGGGCAGGATTTACAGGAGAGAAATTATATATTGATGGAGAATCTTCTGTTAGTTTTGATTGGGATGTGTCATCATTAAATGATGGGAATTATACTTTGGTTTTAACATCAATGTGTTCAGATGGGTCAATTAATGAATCAGATCATTTAGTAGGAACTATTGACAGAATTACTCCTCGACCGTTTGGAACACCTGAACCTGCTGACGGAATTTTATCATATGGCGAAGATATTTCTATATTATTTAATGAGGATATTAATAGTGGAGAATTATTCAATTTTGGGCAATATGGTTCTGAAAGTTATATCAAGTTACGTGGTATGTTAAATGGGACTGACCTTATTGATAGTCCAACTTTACTTCATGATGCCAGTGTACACTTTGATGGTGTTAATGATAATCTGAAAATTGACCATATTAACTTAGACCATTCAGATTTTACAATAGAATTCTGGGCTAAACGTAATGGCACAGGAAGAGAGTGTCTTATAAATATTGGAAATCCAATACAGGGAGGACTTTGGATAGGTTTTAATGAATCAGACCATGTTGTAATTGAAATGGATGGCCAGACAATGATATCTGAGAGCGCATATCCAAACCTTGATGAATGGGTTTTCTACACCATAGTTTATGATCGTGGAGATGAAACGCTCGAACCTCAAATGACAATGTTTATTCTAAGCGGAGCCAGTGGGTCACCAGAAGTGTTGGAATTCGATATGTATTCTTCTTTGGAAGGAACGATGTATGTTGCCTATTGTCCTGAGGATGCTTCGGCATTTTATGGAAATATTCATGAACTAAGGATTTGGAATTATGCTCGTCAGACAACCGAAATATCATCTCAAAAAGGGCAAATACTTAATGGTTACGAAGAAGGACTTTATGGATTATGGCCTTTAAACGAAGCAAGTGGTGATTATGCAAAAGATATAGCTTTTGGACGTGATGCTGAGATGAATGGGACTTGGCATGTTTCCAGAGATGGAAAAGGCCTTGATTTGCAAGGGGACAATTGTTTCCCTGTTCCTGCCGGTTCAATGGTATTCTCAAATCAGACAGATTTTACAATAGAATTTTGGTTTAAATTAGCTACTCCTGTTTCTGATGTTGCTCTTATATCAAATGGATATTTTGAGAATGATTTTAATCAGCATGGGTGGAATATTACTGCAACATCAGATAATGAAATAAATGTATCAAATAATGGAAATTCAGTAAGTATTACTGCTGATGAATATCTTGATAATTCATGGCATCATTTTGCACTTTCGCTTAATAGGATAGGTTATTTGAGTATTTATCTTGATGGAAATCTTGTTGAGACAGAAAGTCCAACTAATTTTGAAGGATTTGGAGCATCACAATTCGTTGCAGGAGCACGTTGGTATAATCTTGCAATGATTGATTATTATGATCAGTATATGACTGGTCAAATGGATGAAATTAGATTCTGGAATTCTGCAAGAACTCAAGATCAGATTCAAAGATATATGAATTATACTTTGTCGGGTGATGAGCCTGGACTTAAAGGCTATTTCCCATTTGAGGATGTAACTATTCCTAACCCATCAATATCAAATGAAAATTCTGGAAACTTCACTCTTGATACAATTGGTATTGCGGGTGACACTTTATTGCCAGTGAATGTTTTTACTTCTGAAACACCAAATATGAAGCTTCAAAGACCGGAAGTTTTAATTCCTCACACTATTGTAATTAGTGATGACGAAGTAGTTATTACACCGAATGTTGATGATAATGAAATTGAAAATCAGATTCTGGATATTTCAATTCGAGGAGTGAAAGATCTTAATAATAATGTATTAGCATCAACAATTACCTGGCCTGCTTTTGTAGATAGAAATAATGTGGTTTGGGACCTTCAGGAAATTGAGATTGAAAAGTTTGTTGAAGAAGAAACGATTGTAGCTGTAAACGTACGTAATAAGGGAGGGTTAAACGAATCTTATAATATTACAAATATTCCTGACTGGATGGAAGTGAATCCGTCGAGTGGAAATCTAAGTCCTCTTGAAGTTGAGGAAATTGAAATTACAATTAAACCTGAGCTAAATATTGGAGAATATGACCATGATATTAATCTGGTTGCTTCAATGGATTATAACGAACGCCTTGGCATTAATGTTAAAGTTAACGGACATGCTCCTGAATGGTCAGTAAATCCTGAAGATTATCTTTATACTGCTAATATAATTGGTCAATTAAGTATAGGAGGGATTCTTTCAACTGATGAGGAAGATATTGTAGCATGTTTTGTTGATGATGAATGCAGAGGTGTTGCTAATGTTCAATATTTTGATAATCTGGATATCTATCTTGTATTCTTAAATGCTTATGCGAATGAAGATGGTGAAAACATCGAATTTAGAGTTTATGATGCAAGTACCGGTGAAATATTTGCAAATGTAACACCTAGTTTGGAGTTTGAAGCAAATGAACTTTATGGAAGTATTGCAGATCCATTACCAATTAATGCAACTAACTTTGTACAACAGACATTTGCTGTAAATTCAGGATGGAATTGGGTTTCATTTAATGTATATTCTGATGAATTTAATGACTTAAATATGGCATTGTCTGACTTTGATGCTGAAATCCATGATCTTATGAAATCCCAAACAGATTTCTCAACCTACAAGAGCTCGGGAGAGTGGTTTGGAGCATTAACAAGTTTAGATGTAATGTCAACATATAAATTGAATGCTTCTAATGCTCAGACATTCAGCATGTCGGGTTACAGAGTCGTTGCAGATACTGTTCAAATTCCTGTTTCAACAGGATGGAACTGGATTGGCTATCCATTATCTGTTCAAAAAACACTAATGGAAGCACTTTCAAGTTTAACACCAAGTGATAATGACATTATTAAATCTCAGCACCAATTTGCAGTTTATAGCGAACTCCAAGGCTGGATTGGTAGTTTGACATATATGCAGCCCGGCAAAGGTTATATTCTATATTCTTCATCAGACGGTGTGTTGGAATACACTTCAGGTGTGACAGCAAAAACAAATATAGAAGTTAATGATGATTCATATCTTCCTGCAACTGAGCAAAATATGACAATAATTGCAGAGCTTGAGCTTGATAATCCAGAACTATATGATGTTATTGCTTATGATGAAAATGGAATTTGTGGTAAAGCAAAACCAATAAAGCTTACAGATGGAAGTGTAAGATTCTTTATCACTATTAACAGTACCAATCCTGAAACAATACGTTTTGAGGCAAAAACTCTTTATGGTGGGTTATATGCAAATGAGACAATCGGATTTAAATCAAATCAAATGGAAGGAAGTTTGGATGATCCAATGCTTCTGACTTTTGGCAAGGAAGATATCTCTGTATTTGCAGATGTTTATCCAAATCCATTTAGAAAAGATATTAGTCTCAATTTCTATTTGAATAATGATCAGGAAGTACAACTTAAACTTTATAATGGATTAGGTACGGAGATTAGCATTGCTCAAATTGAATTACCAAAAGGTTCACATCAGCTTGATTTAATGCACGAGCTAAAACTTGATAAGAGCCTTAGCGATGGAGTTTACATGCTTAAAATAGAGTATAACGGAAAAGAAGAGTTAATTAAGATAGTTAAGAATTAGGTTAGATAACAGATGACGGATGACAGGTGTAAGTAAACATCGGTCACCTGTCCCCGGTCATCGGTCAAAAATCAAAAACATGAAAAAGCAAATTTTAGTTTTAGTTCTGACAGCAATATCTTTTATAAGTTTTGCACAACCCTGGACAGTAAATCCGGCAGATTATGAATTTACAATGAATATTATCGGACAAGTTTCTATCTCAGGAACAATTGAGGATAATGCTTCGAATTATGTTGGAGCATTTGTCGATGAAGTTTGTGTTGGCGTTTGTTCTCCTGTTGAAGATGCTGGAGAGTATAAGCTATTTTATCTGACAGTTTATTCAAACCAGTCGAGTGGTGAAACCGTCGAGTTTAAGTTTATAGATGCCTCAGAAAATGAGATTTCAATTTCAAACACAATAGTTTTTGAGTCTGATGGGATAATTGGTGATGCTGATGCACCTTTTATTTGGTTTGATACAGAAGAATATTCATCTACTGATATTCTGGAGTTTAGCTTTGATGAACAGGTGTCATCTGCCGAAATAAATACGACAACGCATACTGTAAGTGTTTTAGTTGAAAATGGTACAGATTTAACCAACTTAATTCCAGAATTTACACTTGTTCCGGGAGCTACGTCTCAAATAAATTCAGTCGATCAGCAATCAGGAGTAACAGCAAATGATTATTCATCAGATGTAATCTATGTTGTTACCGGTGCAGATGCATCAACTGCAAACTGGACAGTAAGCGTTGAACTGGATAATTCTGATGTTGAACAATTCAATTTTGATAAGATTTCTGTTTATCCAAATCCGACAACAAATTATTTGAACTATGATTTTGGTGGATTACAAGCAGAAAGTATTCAAATTGTTGATTTGAAAGGAAAAGTCATAAAGATTCAAAATTGCAGTTTAAATATTGGAAGAATTGATGTTTCTGAGTTAAAATCTGGAGTTTATTTCATAAGATTTGTAAATGAAAGAATTTTCCGAGTGTATAAATTTGTAAAAAGATAAAAATAAACGTGTAAATTTGAAATAGCTTTAGTTTAATGTTAGAAATATTTATATTTCATATAAGATTTCGAGTTCATGTTTTATCTTTGATGCGTGCAATATTTATATGCTATATTATTTACTGTAGGTTTAGGGATACTTATATTTTATTTAAAGGCATTTAAAATAGAGGGAATAAAAAAATCTATTTTTCTTATTTTGTTTATTTTAAAAATTATTGCCGGAATAACATTGTATAGCATATATACTTTTTATTATGATCCTGAAATATCGGATTTGCATAAATTCTACAAAGGAGGCGTTGCTTTATATGATGCAGCAGATGATGATTTTGTAGATTATTTGAGACTTGTTACAGGGATACAGGGGGATCAACCTCAATTAGAAAAGTACTATATTAACTCAAAGCACTGGACAAAAAAGTACACATATGGATTGTTTAATGATAATAGAACTATAATTAGGTTTAATGCAATTGTGTGTTTGTTTTCTTTTGGAAATATCTACATCCATGTTGTGTTTATGGCTTTTCTTTCTTTTATTGGCAGTTTTTATTTATTTAAAGGTTTAAGGGAATTATTAAAAATTAAAAATGTATATCTGTTAATTGCTTCATTCTTAATTCCGTCATGTTTGTTTTGGGCTTCCGGATTGTTAAAAGAGGGATTGATGATGATGGCAATAGGTTTATTAGTGTATTATACCGCTAAATTATATCGAAAATATAGTATTCAATACTTCATAGGATTTATTCTTTCTTGTTTTCTGCTTTTTGTTTCTAAAATATATATTTTACCTGCACTTATCCCTGCTATTTTATTTTTGTTTATTGTAAAAAAAATGCGAATAAAATATCAATTTGTCGTCTTTGGAATTATTGTAACAATTAGTGCTGTTCTGATAATTTTTAGTGATATAATACTAGGATATAATGTATTAGCTACAATTGCCGGAAAGCAAAATGATTATATCAAATATATTTCTTTACTGGAAAATTCTGGCAGCACTTATAAACTAACTACTTTAAATCCGGATTTTTGGAGTTTTGTGAAAATAATTCCTGAGGGATTATTAAATGTGTTTTTTCGACCTTTACCAACAGAAATAAATTCAATTTTTATGTTGTTTTCATTTCTGGAAGTACTGGGTTTTGTTGTACTCATGATTTTGCCAATAATTTTTTTCAAGAAGCCAACAGTAGATAATTTAAGGTATATATTATTTTTTGTAATGTTCATTTTATTTTTATATGTTGTGGTTGGTGTATATACTCCAAATACAGGAACAATTGTAAGATATCGAATTCCAGCTTTGCCATTTTTATTCCTTGTTTTAACTATGATAACTGATTGGGAGAGGATAGGGATGAAGTTTCCGAGATTTAGACAGTTAGTTTAGTTCATATTATCTGTTGTGTTTTATAGATAAATGAGTTTTTTTCTTTGCATAGACTAAAAAAAACGCTAAATTTGAGGATAGTATTACTAATACTTATCCCAAATACTTAGACGTTTATGAAAATTATATTGATAATTCTTTTTTTAACTTTTAGTAGTCTTTCTTTTTGTCAAACTTATGTTCTTAGTGAATTAGATGGACAAACAATTGAGACATGTTCTGGGGATTTTTCTTTAGGAGACTATACAGAAAGTGATGATATCGAAGTGACTTTCTGTTCAAATGACGAACTCGATACTTATATTGTATTAGTTTTTGATGATGAATGCATATTCCCTGAAGGTTCTGGATCACTTTGTATCTATGATGGAGCTACAACATCTTCCCCTTTGTTAGCCTGTTATGACTCTGAGACTGCATATAGTCTGTTTTATATTTCTGCAACTGCCGAAAACGAAAGTGGTTGCATAACGTTAAAGTTTGTAGGAGAAGATACTGGGGTTATTTTTAGTGGTACTTTATCTTGCAGGTTTCTTTGTCAAAATCGAGAGGTTTCTATTGTTTCCTCTGCTCCATTATTAGGTTTAGATGGTTATATCGATCTTTGTTGGAATGATGATTTGGGAGAGTCAATGCCTGTTCAGTTAACTGCTGCAGGAACATATCCTGAACTTCCTTATTCTTGTAGTGATGAAAATAATTGGTTTCGTTGGGATTTTGGTGATGGGTCAGATCCTGTAATAGGCATGGGGTTAACTAGTGTTGAGCATAGTTTTCCTAATAGGAGCGGTTATACAGTTAAACTTAGAATAAGTGATTCTCAGAATTGTTATAGTTCGACTATTGAACAAAGAGTAAGGGTCTCTCTCTTGCCTATTTTTTCTCAATCTGAGACTGGTGCCGATCTATTAGAAATATGTATGGGAGAACCTGTAGAGCTTTGTGCGGAGTACGCTTCAGCTATCTGGTCAACTGATTATGAGCCTATTGTTGATTGGCAAGTGATAATTCCAGACGGGGGAGATGTTTGTCTGGAAAGTAATTTAGATATAGACCTGTTTGAACCAGGTCAAGTGCTCGAAAATGTAAATGATATTCTTGGAATAAATATGAATATGGCTCATACCTTTATGGGCGATCTTACATTCTATATTCAATGTCCTAATGGTCAGGAAGTACAATTAGGAATTCAAGGAGGTGGAGGAGCAAATCTTGGAAATCCTCCTGATGAAGGCTATTCGTACTCGATAACCCCTTCTGTAAGTGAAACTATGCAAGAGTCTGCAAATGGCCAGACGTTACCTGCTGGAGAATATGGGTCATATGAATCTTTAGCAGGATTAATTGGGTGTCCGCTTAATGGTCAGTGGAATCTTACAATTTGTGACAATATGGAGGGTGAGTCGGGAATGTTCTATGGATGGTGGATAGATTTTAATGATACTTTATTTAATCCATGGGAATATACACAAGAGTATAATTCGCCATCTTGGTTAGGTTCATATGGATCATATTTTTATGGCCCCAATGATCAGAATTGTGTTACTGGAACTTATTTAACTACTAGTTCATTTGACTATGATTCTATGCAGCCTTTTATGTTTTCAATAACTGATGACTTTGGTTGTACATATGACACAACACTACATGTTAATGTAAAAGCACAATATAGTCCTGATTGCTGTATTATCCCTTCTCCAAATGCAGGAAGCGATAGCGAAGTTTTTGGTTTAGATTATCAAATGAATGCAAATTGTATGCTCGGAAATTCTGGTTTTTGGCAATTAGAGCAAGGACCTGGCGAAGCTATTTTTTCGGATAGTGTTAGCCCTGTTTCATTTGTCTCTGTATCCACTTATGGTAATTATGTTTTTAGCTGGACAGAACAATATCAAGGGCAAGAATCGTGTTCCAATTCAGGGAGTGTTAATATTGTATTTAATGAAGATTTGACTCAAGCAACAACTCAAAATAAGCTTCAATTTTCATTTTTTCCAAATCCAAGTAAAGGATTCTTTAGTGTTAGATTGAATAAGTTTGATAATAATGTAAAATGTAGTGTTTTTAATAATATTGGTGATGTTTTATTTTACAAAGAATTTGAAAACAGGGAAGAATTTGATATAACATTAGATGTTGCTCCTGGAATCTATTACATAAGACTTGTCGATCAGCAAAACACTATAGTTAAAAAGCTGATTATTGAAAATTGATTTTTACAAGAAATTCAATTCCATACTCATTCCCATCTTATAATACAGGTTGTTAAGTATTCCATATCCAGGATACATTCCAAGTTCGTGAAAAAATGTAAAATAAGCTGGTTTTTCAATAATCTTATTACGATTCTCAAATGATTCTAATTTACTTTTTAGAGGAACTCTGTATTCCCAACCTATTCTAAAACCAAAGTTGTTTTGTTTAATATTTGTTGCATCATTATCAACTTTATATTCCCCCATTATTGAGCTTACTTCATTACCATAAGTTGTAGCAGCAGTATTTGGAAGGTAAAAATCGAATGGTTGGATAAATGTTTTGCCAATCAAAATATCAGCATAGAAGGTTTTATATGACGTTTGTCCACTTACACCATAGTCTTTAATATATGTAATTCTGTTAACAATGTCGCTGCTGGCATAGCCAATATATACCCCATAAAAATCAGAAATTGTTCTTACTCTTCCATTAATATTTGAATAATTTCCAGGGCTGTTTTCCAAAGCATCATAATCAATATTTCCATAGCTAACGTAACCTTCGGAGTCGTAACCATATTGATCTAAGGCTGTAAAAGTTGTTCCATCTGTAGTAACTAAGCTATCATTTTGATTTAAGATGAAATTTGATCTGTATGAAATACCACCTACTCTTATAGAACTGAGTCGGCGATGCTTTAATTTGTCGCTTGTCCATGTATTTGAGTAATAGACATTTCCACCCTGTTGTGTGGAGTAAGTTCTTACAGCCCTTAAGTAGTGCTCATCTCTAACAGCATCGTTTATTGGAATGTTTATTCCCAAATCAGCCATCATTTCACTATGAATAGGATACAAGTCATCCATATCATATAGCCAATCCATAAAAGTAAAAAAGCTTGCTTTTGGATATTGCATTTCAATTTGTCCGCGAAGAACTGTTTTATCATTAAGAAAGTAATTTGCTTTTATCCCAAAACTAAAGTTTTGATTCCACTGCATATTGTAAATAAAAGGACTAATGTCTATATATAGTTTTGGGATGTTATATGGATTGTCTTTTACAGTTCTATAAACTTCTTCAGAGTCTTCTTGAGCAAAGCTATTTGAAGCGCTTAAAAATAATCCAAGAGTCAACAGTAATATGATGAATGTGTTTTTCATAATAAAAATTCGAGCTTACAATTTACAAATTAAATTATGAATAGGTAAATATTTGGAGACTTATTTAAATCAGACAATCAATAAGTTCTTTTTGCAAATACAAGCTGAAAGATAATAAAATTGATTAAAGAGACACTAATCCCAAAGATATTTGCATCTAAATCTAAAGGCAGACTTATCTCACTTAAAATTAATATTAGAGTTGTGAGACCACCGGAAATCATGGATATTATTGCAGCAACGGGTGAAGGCTTTTTTAAGAAAAGCATTCCTAAAACCGGAATAAATAATCCAGATACCATAAAGGCATATGAATAAAGCATCAGGTCGAGAACACTTGTCATAACAGTTGCTAAAAGTATTGCTGTTCCACCAACGATTAGTGTTATTAATTGTGAGAATCTGATTTTATTTCGACTAAAGAAGGTTTTGTCTTTTAAAATGTCAGTTGTTAGATTTCCTGACGCAGCCATCAAACAAGAATCTGCAGTTGACATTATTGCAGAAAAATAGACTGACATCATTAATCCCACCATTCCTATTGGGAAAACATGTCTGAGAAATAATGGCAATCCTAACTCAGCATCTATTTCGGCTCCGGGAGCATATCCGAAGTTTGTAAAAACTCCTTGTTGATAAGCAACTTTGGCAAAAAGCCCAAGAATAACACCCATAAAAGCCATAATTGGCCATTCAAATAATCCGGCAATTCGCCACGCTCTTATAGCGGTTTTTTCGTCTTTGCAGGCAAAAATTCGTTGGTAAAGTGTCATTCCGATAAACCATACCGGAACAATCGTTACTAACCAGTTTATTAATTGTGAGATAGAAATATTTGAAAGTGAGAAGAACTCGTTAGGAAGATTTGCTTGTATCGATTCCCATCCTCCAAGTTTATAATAACCCATAGGTATTCCGATAAAGCACAAACCTAAAATCAAAACCAACCATTGAATCGTATCTGTATAAATTACCGCTTTTATTCCTCCAAGCACTGTGTAAGTTACAGCAATTACACCCATTAGCAGAACTGCCGAATTAAGGCTGAATTCCGGAAAAGTTGCAGATGCAAGTTTTGCTCCGGCAAGTATTTGGGAGCTTGTGAATCCAATATATCCGATAAAAGATATTATACCTGCAATTATTGCAACATTTCCATTGTAATAGTGCTTAAGAATTTGTGGAAATGATTGAAACTTATTTTCAAGACCAACTTTATAGACCTTAGGAATCAGTAAAACAGCACTTATCCAAGCTCCTAAAAGTCCGGTAAAAAGCATCCACGATCCGGATAATCCCATTACAAAACCCAGACCTCCCAAACCAATAGAGAATCCACCTCCAACATCTGTTGCAACAACTGATAAACCAATATGCCCTGCAGACATATTTCTTCCACCCACATAGTAGTCCTCGCCGGTTTTGTTTTTTTTCATAAAGTAAAAACCAACACCAAGCATTGCAGCCATATATGACAAAAAGATTAATATATCAATCCAATTGATTCCCATAGGTTAAAAAATTTGTATGATTATTTTATTATGAAATAAATACAGATTGCAGGTTGAAGCTTTTTAAGCTTTTATAAGAAATTGATATTTCAAATCTGTTAGAATTCACAATAGTTTGCTTTGTACTTGCAAACTTAATGAGATTTTAACGGAATACAAAATTGAATTAGAAAAGTCCGCAGATCAATTACGGTTCTGCGGACTTACTCATTGGTTGATTAGGGTTTGCGATTGCTAACTATATGTATTTTTTATTTGATTAGTTTTTAATACAACGAACATAGTAGCCATATGATTTTTGGAGAGTAGAAGTAGTAATCGTTGTCTCATCATGATTAATTGTTCGGTTATATGAATTTAAGCTATTGTATTCTGTGCTACTCCACCAAGAGGATAATTCTGTTTCGTAATAGAATCCGCCTAAATACCAGAATCTAAGACCACCCGGTAAAGCAGAAAAACCGTAATAATCATTTCCATTTCCTCCGGCACTCCAACCAGTTGTTGATTTTAATGCATCAGCTTCATTCCCACTATGACCATCACTGCTAATAAAGTTTTCTAATGTAGTCCATTCGTTATCTGATGGTAAATGCCATCCATCAGGACAAATACCCTGATCATTTGCATTGTCTTTCTCCCAATTATCCGCAATTGCAGCTGCATAAGTGTATAAAGCCCCATAAACATCTGCTTCGCTATTTGTATTATTGTTATAATAGCAATAAGCATCATCTGTATTAATATCAGTTAGGTTGTCCCAGTCTGTGCCATCGCTAATATGTGGGATTGGATCTCCATTAGGATAATGAGTAACTTTTAGATTTGCTGCCATCCATACCTGAGTTCCTATTGTTACAGTTGGGTAAATATTTCCATCTATATCTTTAACAGCTAAGCCAAGAGTAACCTGCATATCTAAAATTTGAGCTTCAAGTGCATCAACATAAGCTTTTGTTGCAGCATCCTGAGCATCCGTAGGATCAGACAGATTTTTTATCTGACCGTTTGCATTATTATCTACAGCAATTACTTCTGACAAATTTTGTAATTCATTTGTATTATCTCCGTCAACCTCTGTGAAACTTGTAAGATATCCTGCATCATTGCTAAATTCACTTACATTTGTAGGTACTGTCGGTATAATTGGAGTATTAATAAGGTCGTTGTAATCTTTATCCCAATTGTTAAATTGGGGGTCTGTTTCTGAATAGGATGTAAGGTATCCTGCATCATTGCTAAATTCACTTACATTTTCCGGAATTGTTGGAATTTCAGGCGTGTTTTCAAGATCATTATAGTCGCCAGAAAAATCATCGTTTACATTATTGTCATAATTTGATAAATCAGGAGTGTTTTCAATTTCGCTATAATCAATAGTAATATTTTCAACAGTTTCGGCAGTTTTTGCATAGAATGCATATGGTACGCTAAATACTTGACTAGTCCCGGTTATTGTATACGTGTCTCCGCCTGTCGGATCAACTTCGGTTTTAATAAAAAACGGACCGTTTGACCAATCAATAGAAGCAAAATCATCACTACTTAATCCATTCCCGATTTCTATGCTTATTAAACCATTAGTGTTGGTTTCAGGTGTCTGTATCTCTGAATAAACTGCAATTCCATCTGGTGTCGATTGCAGAATACTTATTTGCATGCCAATTTCCTGATTGATTACTAGTTCATTCTCATTATTTCGAATAACAGCCTGATAGCTCATCTTTTCGGGACTTTGTCCAAAAATATTTAATGATATTATTGTTGCTAGAACTATAAATAAAGTCTTTTTCATAATTGTTAATTTTTAATAATTTTAAAGTTTTTGATTTCTTTCTCGTTAGATGTTATTTTAATAAAGTATACTGCAGGAGGGTAAGAACTCATGTCAATCTGAGTTGTATTGCTTTTTATCTCCACATTATGAAGAATTCGACCATTATTGTCAAATAAATAAAAAGATAAATTGTTAAATTCTTTATTTTTAATATTGAGGTTTAAATAGTCATTTGTAGGATTTGGGAATGCTGAGATTTCTAAGTTTATATTGTTTATCTCTATTCCGGAAATGACAGAAATTTCATAAGCTTGTTGTACGCCTTCCGTTATTGAACCATTTTCTCCAATGTGTGCGCTGTATGCTAATTGACCGATACTGTAACTTATTGATCCACCGGTTCCGTTAATATCCCCTCCGGAAGACACAACAGATTGTTGTGCCATAACTCCGGAAAGAGAAAAACTCATTATTATGAAAAAACTTATTAAAACTTTTGTATTCATGATTAATTTATTTGGTTAATATTATTTATTTGTAATCATTTCTTGTAAATTATTTATTTGTTCCTGAAGAGAATTCAGCAACTATTTAAATTCTAACCTGGCGATATCGCAGGATTTTACTCATTTTGTATTTTACTCATTTCATTTATTGCCTTTCTGGCACGATTGTTTGATTCCTCATTACCAAATTTGAGAGATCTTTTATAATATAAAATAGACTTGTCGTAATCTTCCATTTCTCTGTATAACCCGGCTAAATTCAAGATGATAATATTATCTTCGGGATCAATGGTCAAAGCTTTTTTTAAGTACTTCAACGATTTATCATAATCTTTTTGATATGAGTAAACTACTGCTGCATTGCAAAGACTTTCCACGTGGTCAGGGTAATATTCCAAAATCCCATTTGCAATTTCTAATGCATAGTTTCTGATAGAATCATTATTGGTATTAAAAATCGTGATTTGATAATCTTGTATAGAACTTAGTAGTACTTCTTTTCCACCTTCAATTTTTTCATCTTGTTTCCATAGCCAGTTATTGTTATTTATAGCAGAATGTGAAATAGTTTCTATTATTTTATCAGCCTGCAGCTCAAAATTTTCTATTTCACCAAGCATATGTATTTCACCAAATCTGAGGTCTAGCCGGTTAGGATAAAGTGCAATACCTTTTCTTATATACATAAACGCCGAGTCCATAAAAGTTTTTGAATACCGGATATCGCTATAAATAAAACTATTTGCAACAGCTACTTCATGCATACTTCTCTGAGTGTAATGGTTGAAATAGGCTATGTAAAGTTCTGCATCAGTAGGATCATGCTGACACCACTCAGCTAATAATTGGCTTTGACCAATTGTATCAGTTTTGTTTAACAGTTCATCAAATTGCTTGGAATAGTTTTGGGCTTTTAGACCTGTAACAATTAAAATTAGTAATGTGTAAATTAAAATCTTCATTTTCTTTTCATTTTACGTTTTAATAGCGAACTTTGAATA
>CAYUWD010000097.1:0-14574 GCA_964448235.1 uncultured Bacteroidales bacterium
TGGAGTTAGACGTCTTGCAGCTACATAAAGTTAACCGCATGAATAATCCGGGTTAGGTTTTGCTTCAATAGGCTTAGGTATTCCACCATGATTATTGGATCCTCTTCCTCCCGTATCTCCAAGTGTTCTACTAATATTGTAAGTAAAACAGTATTATTTAATATCAACAAAAGACACAGTAGTGTTTTCAATTTCTAATATTTCGTTTTTACATTCAGAAAGTAAGTTAATGCTTTTAACTTTAACTCTAAATGCCAGATCCAGATTTTCTTTACTTTGATCAAATCTTCTTAGGGTAGGTCTTTTAAATTTAAGATTTACAATACCTACAATTTTTTCCATATCACCTTTACTTGGGTTTTGCATATTAATTACAAGATTATATGCATTAAGTCTGTTCATAGGTTTGATAAAATGTCTTACCCATATAACCACAATAAGGATTAAAAATGAAATAACAGTAATAACCGGTTGATTAGCACCCATACCTAATCCGGTTGCAATAGCAAGGAACAGGTATGTTAGCTCTTCGGGTTCTTTTATTGCAGCACGATAACGAACAATAGACAAAGCACCAACTAAACCAAGAGAAAGCGCTACAGAGCTACCCACTAATGTAATAATTAACATAGTAATAAGAGATAGCATCACAAAATTGTATGAAAATTGGCTTTTGTTAGATAAGCTGTTAGCACAACGTCTGTAAGTAATTTCGAGAATAATCGCCAATACAATTGTCATTGCAGCATTTATTAGAAATAAGTTAATATCTATTTCCTGAGGCTCAAAATTAAAATACTGTAAAATCTTTTCGTAGTTATTCATATTCTATATTTTTAAAATTGCAATTTATAATTTTTTTATTAATTCTAGCATTATTTTATTCGTCATCGACTTCCGTCTTGATTTCTGAACTTGCCGAAGCATCGGACACCCGTCACCGATCATCCGTCATTTATTCATAAAAAAGAGCTTTTAATTTATTCTTTTTCCCTTTAATTGTTTTACCATTTAATATTAATATAGAGTTCTTTTCAATTAGCGACTCTGTCCAAACTTCGTTAAGAGAGCAATTGTTAGCAGTAATTGTTGCTGGTCCGAATTCTGGTTTTTTTTGAAGTATTAGAAAGCCATAAGTAGCATTATTAATAATGCATTTATCTACATCAGCATGAGATAAATCTTTTGATGCAATACCGATATTGACATCAGAGATTGTAAGATTAATAATTTTTGCCTTTGTATTTTCACCAACACTAATTCCTTTATCTACGGCACCGTTAATTTTGCAATTATTAATAATAGCATCGCTTGTTGAAAAATCAATTGCATCATTTCCATTATTATTAAAAGTACAATTATAAAGAGTTCCGGTACAAAAATCACTGTCATGTGAATCTCCAAATGTGTTTTCAATTATACAATTTTCCAGATAAAAATTAGACCTAATTGTGTTTAACATATCTTCGCAGTGATTATTTGTAAAATTACAATCATAAAACTCTACATCTGCTTCATAAAATGTGACAGCACCTGTAAGAGCCCACCCCATATAATTTAAAGTGTTAAGATTGTCAAAACAAACATTTTTAAGTATAGATTTGCTTTCGGCTTGTAGTATTGTAAATCCATTAGCTGTTTTATCAGAGGAATAAATCTTAATTGGATTTTCTTTTGTTCCTTCAGCGATAACATTAGAGTTTATAATAAAAGCGGCATTATTGGTAATATCAATATTTGTTCCTTCATCAAATATTACAGTATATCCAATTGGAGTATATATATGATTGTTAAAAGAGATATTTCCTGAGAAATGTACTTCTTTTTTGTCGTGATTAATATACTTGGAGATATCTGTTGCATTTTTAGCAATATCATTACGTGGATTATATGTTGTGGGAGCAGGATACGGAATTATTTTAGAGATAAAAATTGTATCGTGATTTTTAATTTTGAAAAATATTTCATCGTAATTATTTAAGTTTTCGTTTATAGAAATAATTTCATTTTTAATTACTCCGGCATTATTATTATATATAGTTTTATTATAGCTTTCAGTCATTTTATTGTTTTCTCCAAACCCAATGATATTTATATCATATTGTAAGAATGATTTAATGAGTATTTTTTGTTCAGATTGTTTGTAGCATTTTACATATTTATTTCCATAAATTAGTGGTTTGATTAGTCCTTTAGTGTAGAAGGGTTTTAATGACAATTTTTTTAATCTGTTTTTATAAGACTCGCTTTTCAGTGAATCGAGAAATGCTGGTAAAAGAGAATCGATTTTATTAAATGTTGTTTCAAATTGTACAGTATCGTAGTAATATGGCATAAATTCAATTTTATTTAAGCTATCATATTTATAGTATTCGTTTTGATATTGCTTAATAATATTCCAATAAGTATTTTCATAAGTAAAGTATTTTAATTGTTTTAAATATTCTTTTATAAAAATTGAGTCTGTTGAAAGGAAACAGATTGAATGAACAACCTTAAACTTTGCTGAATCGGTAAGCATAGGAGAAAAAGGATTTGAGGTAGAATACTCATTTGGTCCAGCAAACATATCAAATGCTATTGGTTCTAATCTGCATAATACAGGGTTGTAATAATAGCGTATGTTGTGCCATGCAAGAGCATGAAAGCAATTTCGCGAGTTAGCAAGTGCCACAAATTTCGCCATTTTTTTAACGTCAAAAATATCAGAGGCTAATGCCTTTTTGTTTCTGAACATATCTAACAAATTTGAAGCTATTAGAAATTGCTGTAGTTTAACACTGTCTTTTAGGATTTTGCTTTCGCTAAATGGTTCGATTACGCTTGTCATATATGTGTATCCATTAGGAATTTTATTTAAGGTAAAATCCCAAAAATCAGTTTCACAAAATTTAATGATTGGTCCTTCTCGTCTTTTGGATGATTCTATAAGTTCTTTTTGAAAATGTTCTTCGTAAGAATATAAGCCTAAAGGTTTTCCATTTAAATATATAGGGACAAAACCATATCTTGTTGTTAAAATGTCATGGTCTTTACATGTTTTATGAATAATCCATTCATTCATAAATCCTCTAACTATGGGAGATTGAATCGAGAATACTCTCATTCCTTTCCAAGAATCTTCATTAAGTTTAATTCTAAACGACCATTTTTCGCCTTTAAGATGATCTAACCAGTCTCCTTTAAGACGAATTTTTGCTCGCATCATTTTATTATTTCCAAAAATCAAAGCATTAACCCAACTATCTTCTTCTGTTCGTAGAACGCCTTTTTGTAATGCTTCTTCTCTTTTGGTTTTTATTTTGTCAAGTTCAGGTTCTTCAATATATATTAGTAATGGTTCCTGATCTTTATATTCGGGATAATATTCTTTTGCGTTTACCTCAAGATTAAAATTGTCAATGTAGGAATTTTTTTTGTTGACATTATAAAAATATAGTTTGATTTCATCATCAAAATCTCGGCCACAATTAAACTTTAATATGACTTCTTCCCAACCATTTTCATAAGTTCTATAAGATTCTTTGGTCATGTGATAAAAACTAGAATTATTTATCCCTTCTGCAACAACAGCTATTTTAGAAGATTCATGTCGTAAGAAAGATATTGTAACAACATTTGTTGGACCTAAATTTTTTAAAACCAAGATGTTTTGGTAAGTTTGCCAAGATGGTATATATAATGATTGTTTTCCATCGAATTTGATTTTTGAGGATGCAATACCATTTGATAGCTTATAATTATTATTACTAGTGATGAATTCTCCAATTGAATCTTGATTTTCAAAGTCACAAAACACAGTAAAATCTTTTTGTACTTTAATAGATTTAATTTGATTTTTATATACAAACAAAAACCCGATTACAAGACCAATAAGGATGATAATAATAATAATTTCGTAAATCTTTTTTTTCACTATTAGTTATTTATAATGGGACATCATAAAATTTTGCTATTCCATCAACATATTTGGAATTACGAGTTAAACGAAAAGGCATTGAATTTACAATACTTCCGGCAGATTCATTGTATTCTTCATCATATTTAATTTCTATGACAATTTCTTTATCTTGATAAGATTCTATAAAACGATTAAAATTGTCATGAATTTTAAAATATTGTATGTCTGAGTCTGTTGTAAGTCTAAAATTTCCAGTTAAATCACGAAAATATGTTCTGTTATATCTGTTTAGAAGTTTTATTTCCATTCCAGCTATTTCATCTAGGATTTCTTGCGGCACATTTGACGCTTTTAAAAGATTATGACATTTTTTCGTCGAGAAATTTTTATCTAATATAAAGTCCTGAAGAAAAAATGATCTTTTTGTCCCTCTATAAGCTGTTTTAATTTTAATTTCAAAAATAGCACCGGAAATTTTGCCCAATTTATCTCCGTACCAACGAATTCGATATTTTTTTCTATCTGATTTACCTCCGACATTATCATAAAATGCATCAAATTCAGGAGTGTCTAAATAAATATTATTTATGTATCTAGGATGATAAATACGGCGAAAAAATGGTTTTGAATTTAATACAATATTATGTATTTGATGTAAATTTAATATTTCAGGACGAAATTTTCGTTCATAACGAAATGTTTCGAGAAATGTGTAATTTTTATGTTGTTTATTTTCCATTTATTTAATATCAACAAAAGACACAGTAGTGTTTTCAATTTCTAATATTTCGTTTTTACATTCAGAAAGTAAGTTAATGCTTTTAACTTTAACTCTAAATGCCAGATCCAGATTTTCTTTACTTTGATCAAATCTTCTTAGGGTAGGTCTTTTAAATTTAAGATTTACAATACCTACAATTTTTTCCATATCACCTTTACTTGGGTTTTGCATATTAATTACAAGATTATATGCATTAAGTCTGTTCATAGGTTTGATAAAATGTCTTACCCATATAACCACAATAAGGATTAAAAATGAAATAACAGTAATAACCGGTTGATTAGCACCCATACCTAATCCGGTTGCAATAGCAAGGAACAGGTATGTTAGCTCTTCGGGTTCTTTTATTGCAGCACGATAACGAACAATAGACAAAGCACCAACTAAACCAAGAGAAAGCGCTACAGAGCTACCCACTAATGTAATAATTAACATAGTAATAAGAGATAGCATCACAAAATTGTATGAAAATTGGCTTTTGTTAGATAAGCTGTTAGCACAACGTCTGTAAGTAATTTCGAGAATAATCGCCAATACAATTGTCATTGCAGCATTTATTAGAAATAAGTTAATATCTATTTCCTGAGGCTCAAAATTAAAATACTGTAAAATCTTTTCGTAGTTATTCATATTCTATATTTTTAAAATTGCAATTTATAATTTTTTTATTAATTCTAGCATTATTTTATTCGTCATCGACTTCCGTCTTGATTTCTGAACTTGCCGAAGCATCGGACACCCGTCACCGATCATCCGTCATTTATTCATAAAAAAGAGCTTTTAATTTATTCTTTTTCCCTTTAATTGTTTTACCATTTAATATTAATATAGAGTTCTTTTCAATTAGCGACTCTGTCCAAACTTCGTTAAGAGAGCAATTGTTAGCAGTAATTGTTGCTGGTCCGAATTCTGGTTTTTTTTGAAGTATTAGAAAGCCATAAGTAGCATTATTAATAATGCATTTATCTACATCAGCATGAGATAAATCTTTTGATGCAATACCGATATTGACATCAGAGATTGTAAGATTAATAATTTTTGCCTTTGTATTTTCACCAACACTAATTCCTTTATCTACGGCACCGTTAATTTTGCAATTATTAATAATAGCATCGCTTGTTGAAAAATCAATTGCATCATTTCCATTATTATTAAAAGTACAATTATAAAGAGTTCCGGTACAAAAATCACTGTCATGTGAATCTCCAAATGTGTTTTCAATTATACAATTTTCCAGATAAAAATTAGACCTAATTGTGTTTAACATATCTTCGCAGTGATTATTTGTAAAATTACAATCATAAAACTCTACATCTGCTTCATAAAATGTGACAGCACCTGTAAGAGCCCACCCCATATAATTTAAAGTGTTAAGATTGTCAAAACAAACATTTTTAAGTATAGATTTGCTTTCGGCTTGTAGTATTGTAAATCCATTAGCTGTTTTATCAGAGGAATAAATCTTAATTGGATTTTCTTTTGTTCCTTCAGCGATAACATTAGAGTTTATAATAAAAGCGGCATTATTGGTAATATCAATATTTGTTCCTTCATCAAATATTACAGTATATCCAATTGGAGTATATATATGATTGTTAAAAGAGATATTTCCTGAGAAATGTACTTCTTTTTTGTCGTGATTAATATACTTGGAGATATCTGTTGCATTTTTAGCAATATCATTACGTGGATTATATGTTGTGGGAGCAGGATACGGAATTATTTTAGAGTTGTAGACAGTATCAAATAATGGGTTTTTAAAATAAATATATTTATAATCTGAAAAACTGTTATCAATTGAAATTATGTCATTATATACATTAGTGCTATTTTTATTTAATATTTGATATGAGCTATATTCTTTAATATTGTTCTTATTCCCAAATCCAATTATTTCGATATTATTTGAATGTGATACGGAAATTTGAATAGAGTTTGTTGAATTTTTGTAAAAAGTAACATAATCACTGAAAAATTTGATATTTTGATCATAATTATATTTTTGACGTATTTTAACACTTTTATTTTTTAAACTGTCAACATAAGAAGTTTGATTTATGTTAGTTTCAAAAGCTTTTAATTCAGCTTTTATGAGATTTGCATGCTCATAAAAAGTATTTGGATCAAATTTATAATTAAGAAATTCTTTTTGTAAAAGTTTTTCATAATCAGATATTTGTATTTGATATTTGTTCAGATAATATGATACATTTTTGTCATCAGAAAAGTATTTTAATTGAATAATATATTCTTTGATAAAATCACTATTGGTTATTAAATCAATATAAAAAGGAGCAAATGTTGGAAGTTGATTATTTATGTTAGGATTATAATTACCAATGATATTAGTAAAACCCCAATTTGCTATGCCGTAATTTGCAAAACAGTCAAAGGCAATAGGTTCCAGACGACATGTAACAGGGTTATAGTAAAATCGTATGTTGTGCCAAATAACACCGTGATATCCTCCATAAACAGATTGGATAGCAAAATATTTAGCAGTTTGTTTTATATCAAAAACATCAGAACAATTTAATTTTCCATTTTTATATGAGTCTAAAAGATTTTGTGCGATAATAAATGTTTTATATAATTCGGAATTATTAAGAATTTTATTTGTTTGGAAAGGTTTTATCGAAGCTGAATTAAAAATAAAATCTTCTTTGGTTGACAATTGAATACTGCGACGATTCCAAAGAACATCTTCGTTAAATGCAATAATTGGCGCTTCGCGTCGGAGACTTGATTCGAGAAGTTGTTTTTCAAAATGCTCTTCATATGCATAGATTCCAAGAGATCTTGAATTTATTCTTAATGGGATAAAACCATAACGTGTTGTAAGAATATTATTGTCAGCAAATATTTTATGTATTAGCCATTCATTAATAAATGAGCGACTTGAAGGAGTGTGCAATGAAAAAGTGCAAATATTTTTCCAAGATTGATTATTTAATTTAATTCTAAAAGACCATTTGTCTCCTTCGAGATGATCAAGCCAATCTCCTTTAAAACGAATATCAGCCTCAATAAATTTTTTATCAGAAGCCATTATTGTTTTGATATAACTGTCATCTTCTGTAACTAGTATCCCTTTTTCGAATGCTTTTGCTCTAATTTGTTTTAATTTATTGTATTCTATATTTTCGATAAATAAGGAAATAGAATTATATTTATTATACTCTGGATATGTCATGTGTTCTAATTGTTCAATTTTTAAATCATCAAAATACGACAGTTCTTTTTGTGGATTCCAGATGTATATTTTTAGTTTATTGCCTGAGTAATCCGGGGGAGTGCGTATTTGAGCTTCGAGTTTTGACCATCCATCACTTGTTGAGTCTGTTGTGAATCGTTGAAATGTATATACGTTGGGTTTTGTAGAATTTGCTTCTTGAATTACAATTCCGGCAGAACCATTTTTTCTATAAAGACTTACTTTATAGACTTCATCTGTACCAATGTTATTAAGTTCTATTAGATTTACATACTCTAAATGATGAACTTTAAGACTATTATTGCCAGATTTGGAAGTTTCACCTAACGATTTGGAAATTGCGGCAATATTATATGTAGTATCATTTGTGTTAAATACTATAGAATCCTTATTAAAATTATATTTTTCAAAATCACATTCAATTAATAATTGATTTGTAGATATTTGTGCAAAGTAGAATTTTAACAGTAAAAAAACAATTAATAAAAGGCTAAATAGTTTTATACTTAATAGAATGTTTTTTTTTCGACTATTTTTCACAATTTTGTTTTAATAGTTTTAATAAATAGCAAAAATAAGAATATTTAAGAAAAAGAGTCTTGATTCATTATTTAAAATCAAGAAAAATTTTATTGAATGGGAAATGTAATTTATTTTGGTTTAGAATCGGATAATATTCGCATGTTGCACCGAATCCTTTATAGAATCTCGCAACACCCTCAATTGAAGAGCCTTCAAAATCAACAATCTTATTGCTTTCTGAATGCTGTTGAATAAGTTTGTCAACAAGTAAAAACATTGAGTTATATTCTTTTCCCTTTTCTGAAGATGCCGGCATTAAATAGTAAAATCTGTTCTTCCAAATTATAATAAAAACTGCTGCTAAAATTTTGTTAGAACTATCATCAATAGTAGATATTATTTTTCCAGAACCGTTTTCAAAAGATTTTCTGATTATTGATTTCAAAACAGGCATTACACCTTTTATGGGTTTAAATGCAAGGTTTGTTTCAACAAATTCTAAAAATTTCTCTGGAGAGGTATTATTAACCAATTTTTGGTTTTTACTTTCTAACTTTTTCACATTCCTTTTACAGTTCTTTCCATATTCTCTTTGCAATTTATCATAAGGTTTGTTTAGTTTCAGAATATAATTTAGTCGTAATGCTTCTTTTGGGAAATCAAAACAATTTGATGAATTAAGCTGAAGCCTGTAAAACTTATATGGTATCTTATCAAGAAACTGATAAAAATCCGACTTTTTTATTTCATTAATTGAAAAAACACCTAATTGTTGGGAATAAAATGGTTGACTTAAGTACTTAAATCCATATTTGTTTTTTTTTGGTAAGGGCATCGCAATCGAGTAATCATTATTTACTAATGCTTCCCAACCCGGAGAGACAATATCTAAATACCATGACATAGCATAAACAGTCCCATTAATAGCATTGAGAATTGTTTCATCCCATAATTTTTTTTTTATATTCTTATGTTCAAGGTGTTTTATATCCATTTGTGAAATACTAATATCGTTTTATTTCCAACCTTTCTTTTTTATACGTTTTCCATCAATTTTAATTAATTCATCATTACGATAAGTAAATGTCATGTACATTGTTCCGTCTGGATTGAACTTTTTCCAATCTTTATGTTTGCTTCCAACGCGATAGTCTCCAATTAATTCAATATTTCCATTAGGAAAAAACCACTTATGTGTTCCATCTGGATCTCCTTTTCTATATGATCCTATAAACCTTAACTTCCCTGTTTCAGCATAATAATGTTTCCATTCTCCATCTTTTTCTCCTAATTCATAATTTCCTTCTTCAATTATATCTCCTACACCATAAAACCAGGTGCCGATTCTTGCATCATCAAAATATTCCCCTTTTAATATTACATTTTCAAGAGTATCATATTCAACATAAGGTCCCTCTAACTTTCCCTTAAGATAAGATTCTTCTCTCTTTTTCTTACCATCCTGATAAAACCATACCCACTCTCTGTCAGGTTTGTCTTTATTAAAAAAGCCTTCCATTTCAACACTTCCATTCAAATAGAAATATGTCCATTTGCCATCCATTTTACCGTCTTTATAATTACCTTTGGCATAGAAATATTCCCAATATTCATCGTATAATTTCCATTCTCCTGTACGTTGACCATTTTCGTCAAACAAACCTACGCCCAATAATATACTTTGTGGAGTGTATTCTTTTACATTTATCAGTTTTCCTGCATCGTTGTATTCTTTATGAATTCCAACCGGTAAATCATTTAAAAATGCTCCTTCAAACTGCAGTTTCCCATTTTCATGGTATGATTTTTTCACTATTGCCTTTAAAACTATTTCATCTTCAGGTTTTGGTATAAATATTTCTCCATTAACATATCGACGTTCGACTGTTTTTTTTCCTGAAAGGTTATATTCACGATAAATACCATGTAAAATTCCATTAAAATATGTGTATTCATGGTGTGGATTTCCATTAGAATAAAAATCTATCCACTTTCCATGTTTTTGTCTTTCTTTATTGTGTCGGTTTATTTTCTCTGATTCAATTTGGTAGCCATTATAATACTTAAAAAGAGTAATTACAAGACTGTCCTTATTAAACTCTCTGGCAGCACCATTTTTTATTCCATTTTTATACGCATATTGATATTTAAGATAGCCAGATTTATCATAATAATAAGATTCTCCTTCCATTTTTCCGTTTAGAAAGAGCTCTCTGGATTTTAAATAATAAACTTTAGCAGAATCTTTCGTATAATAATAATCGTAAGTTGTGCTATAGCCATTTTTATTATCGTTTCTATATGATATTGATTCTGCTAATTGCCCATCAGGATGATAGAAATACCAAATACTGTCTAGCAAAAAATATTTGCGTTTTCCTTCTGATTTTAAAGTTCCATCTTCGTAAAAACTCTTCCAATATCCATCTGGTTTCCCATCTTTCATATATCCTTCACTAGAAACTTGACCATTCGGATAATAGAATCTGTTAAAGCCATTTGGATCAATGTCCTGAGAATATAACTCAAAGGATAATATAACTAATAGCAATATTAAAAGATACTTATTCATCGTTGTAAAATTAGCAAATAATATTTAACCTGTTCTAATGATAAACAAATTTATAAAGTGATTAGTGCATTAATAAGAACATTTTTTATTCCGCATGTTGAAGATTCGCTACAAATTCCGTTATTTTCATTAGCTGATTATGAATCTTTTCAAGACTATCTGCTTTTAATAATCTTAAACTAAGTTTTTCTTTGCGCTCTTTAATCATAACGTCTTTGGGATTCTGTTGCATATACATTAATATACTCGAAAACAATTTTGATGAATAATATGGTGATTGCTGATTTAAAGGGAAGAACCCTATAAATACATTGTTCTTTATAATTATTTTTTGAAATCCAAGATTAATCGCTAGCCACTTAAGTTTAATTATATCAAATAGCTTTTCTGCCTCTTCCGGAATATCACCAAACCTGTCTATTACCATTTCTCTGAATTTATCTAATTCAGCATAAGATTTTACCTCATCAAGTTCTTTATAAAGCCTGATTCTTTCTGATGTATTTGTAATATAGTAATCGGGAAACATAATTTCCAGATCAGATTCGATTTGACAATCTTTTGCAGGTTTGAATCCAGAGCTTTCTTTATCTTCATCAGAATCATTAAAAAGAGATTTAAACACTCCCTCTTTTAATTCCTGAATTGCTTCATTCAAAATTTTAGTATACGTCTCAAATCCAATGTCAGCAATAAATCCGGATTGTTCACTTCCTAAGATATTTCCTGCTCCTCTGATATCCAAATCTTGTAACGCAATATTAATTCCACTACCAAGTTCGCTAAATTCCTCAATAGCTTTTAATCTGCGTCTAGCTTCCGGCGTTAGAACGCTTAAAGGAGGTGCAAGTAAATAACAGAATGCCTTTTTATTACTACGACCAACCCTTCCACGCAACTGATGCAAATCACTTAATCCAAAATTATTCGCATTATTAATAATGATAGTATTTGCATTAGGAATATCTACTCCGTTTTCAATTATTGAGGTACTAATTAAGACATCATAATCGCCACGCATAAACTCCAAAATAATTTTTTCAAGTTTAAGACCTTCCATTTGACCGTGGGCAACAACTGTTTTAACCTCAGGACATAACTTATTGACTAATAGCTCAACTTCATGGATGTTTTGTATTCTATTATTTATAAAGAAAACCTGCCCATTACGACCAACTTCATAATAAATAGCCTCTTTAATAATCTGATTATTAAATGAGTGAAGTTCGGTAATTATTGGTTGTCTGTTTGGTGGAGGAGTTGTAATTACAGATAAATCTCTTGCACCCATAAGTGAAAACTGTAGAGTTCTAGGAATTGGTGTTGCTGTCAGGGTTAAAGTATCTACATTAACTTTTAATTGCTTTAATTTTTCCTTCATTGCAACGCCAAACTTCTGCTCCTCATCAATAATTAGTAATCCAAGATCTTTAAACTGTACATCTTTATTAACTATCCTGTGAGTTCCAATAAGAATATCCAACTTTCCTGATTTCAGTTTCTCGAGCGTTGATTTAATTTCCTTTGTTGTTTTTAACCTGCTTACATAAGATACTGTTACAGGCATTCCTTTTAATCTTTCTTTAAATGTCTGATAATGTTGTAATGCTAGGATTGTAGTCGGAACTAAAATCGCAACTTGTTTACTATCACAAACGGCTTTAAATGCGGCTCTTATTGCCAGTTCGGTTTTACCAAACCCAACATCTCCACATACAAGTCTGTCCATTGGCATTTCAGATTCCATATCTGTTTTTATCAAATCATTTGTTTTGCTTTGATCCGGAGTATCTTCATACATAAAAGATGATTCTAATTCATGTTGTAAATATGAATCTGGGGTAAAAGCATAACCTTTTTGTTCGCGACGTTTTGCATATAAAAGAATAAGATCCTTTGCAATATCCTGGATATTCTTTTTTGTTCTTTCTTTCAGTCTTTTCCAATGACCTGAACCAAGACGATGAATTTTTGGTGGTTCACCATCTTTATCTCTGTATTTTGAAATTCGGTGAAGAGAATGAATGTTTACGAAAAGAATATCATTATTATCATAAATAATACTAACAACTTCCTGAACTCGTCCATCATTATTTATTTTTTGAAGTCCGCCAAAACGGCCAATACCATTGTCAATATGAACAACATAATCACCAGGTCTGAGAGTAGTTAACTCCTGCATTGTTATTGCTTCTTTTCGTGCAACTGCCTTAGTTTTATATCTATGATATCTTTCAAAAATCTGATGGTCAGTATAAACGCAAGTTCTGCTGTCATTATCTACGAATCCTTTTTGAACGGTTTTAAGTCCCGGTATGAATTCAATTTCTTGGCCTTTATCGGAAAATATATCTTTTAGACGTTGAATTTGCTTTTCATTATTGCTTAAGATAAATGTCTCAAATAACTCTTCAGTATTAGTTTTTATATTGTCGATTAGTAGATCAAACTGTTTATTAAACGCAGGTTGAGGTTCAATATTAAATTTTATTTCCTTTTGAGCATTAAAAACAGATCTATGAGCAAATTCAATAATTTGAAAGTTATTTATTTCCTTTTCGAATTCTACCGGTAACAACAAACTCTTTTCAGGATCTACAATGCAAATCTCATCATCTTCGGGATCTAGTTCTATTGTTTCAGAAAACCTGATTTTTGCAGCATCCCAAGTTTTTGTAAACTTGTCAATCACCATTTCGGGTTGATCAATCCAAATTTTGCAGTTTTTATTTATAAAGCTAAAGAATGAAACCTTTTCTTCCTTCTGTAAATGCTCATGAATATTTGGAACTAATGAAATCTTTTTAAACTTATCGTTTGATAGTTGTGTATTTGGATCAAAGCTTCTTATTGTTTCTACCTCATCGCCAAAAAAGTCAATTCTGTAAGGAAGTTCATTACTGAAAGAAAAAACGTCTATAATACTTCCACGCACTGAAAAAGTTCCCGGTTCATAGACAAAGTCTTCATGAACAAACCCATATTCATTAAGAACTTCAATTACAAAATCCATTGATAGCTTTTCACCAACACTAAGCTCTAATGTGTTTTTCTTTAAGTCTTTTGTTTCAACAACTTTCTCAATTACTGCACCAGGATAAGTAATTATAATATATGGTTTACGACCTGTTTTGAGCTTATTTAAAACTTCTGTTTTGAGAATAATATTTGTTCTATCTGTCTTTAGATACTCTACAGATCGCTTATAAGCACTGGGATAAAGAAGAACATATTCATTTCCCAAAATACTAATCAAATCGTCATAAAAGTAAGATGCAGATTCTTTATCCGGGAAAAGTAAACATGAAAGCATTTTTTCTTGCAAAAAAATTGAAGCAAATAAAAACGCTTTAGACGAACCGGCCAGACCATGAGTAATAATATTATCATTACTCTCCGATTTCAACAAATCAAATAGTTCTTGCTGTTTGCTATTTTCACTAAAGACTTTCCTCACCAATTCTTTCATATGGCAAATATAATATTTTGATAGGATTTTTAGCTATTGGCTATTGGCTGTTGGCTGTTAGCTGTTGGCTGTTAGCTGTTAGCTGTTAGCTGTTGGCTGTTGGCTGTTGGCTGTT
>CAYUWD010000098.1:0-14230 GCA_964448235.1 uncultured Bacteroidales bacterium
CCTTTTCTTTATGTCTTTTTACAAAATCAAAAACTACATTATTAAGGAACGACTAGATAGAGAAAAGCAATTAAAAACAGAAAATCGCAAAAGTAAAGAAGCACTTAGTAATTCAATTAATCTTGAATTGAAGGATTTGTACGATAAGTTAACATACGAGTAAGAGCCCTTGCGCACAAAAGCCAATAACTTCGGTCATTACAAGGAGTTCAAAGGACGACGAAGTAATCTGGTATACTTGGCAGATTACTTCGGGTGTGATGTCCTCGTAATGACAGCACGTGATAACCTTTAGTTTGTTAGCCTTTTCCTAAATAAATACCTTCCAATAAAAAATGCAGCAGTAAGTCCTAATACGACATAGTAAATATCAGATCCTGCGGTTCCAAAACTATCAATTTCAGATTCTCCTAATGATTCTCCACTAAATTTATATGAAATAACTGCCATTAAATTATTAAAGAAATGAGCAAAAATGGCAGGCCATAATGAACCACTATAAAATACTAAATATCCGAAAAGCATACCAAGTAATAAACGTGGGAAAAAACCATAGAACTGAAAATGAATGCTCGAAAATATTATTGCTGAAATAATTATTGCTATATGTGGTTTTTTTGTCCATTCAATCAAATGTTTTTGGATTATTCCTCTAAACATAAATTCTTCGCCAATTGCTGGCAAAATTGCCATTATTAATATATTTATTATTAAATTTAATGTTCCGGAACCTGCAAGTAAAAATTTAGTCATTCGTAGTCCTGACTCTTCCATAGATATCATTGATTCTTCAATAGAACTCATGCTTTCAGGTAATTTTATTGCCTGATTCCACATGATTATAATGTTCATAAAAGGTAAAATAGAAAAAATAAATAATATAATGAGTCCATAATAAGCTATTTTGGGGCTTTTGTTTAACAATAAGAAAGATGAGATATTATCTCCAAACAAAACTGCGATAATTATTGGAGGAATAACAAATGAGAATAATGCAGAAATTACTTGAAGTGTTTTTAGTAATGATATCTCATTGACCATTTCAGGACTTATTTGGTCGAGGTTTTGAAATAATTCAGGATTAATAATAGAAGCAATAATTAGTGAAATTATTTGTCCTATCATTAATGAAATAAAGATGCAAAAGAACATTATTATTGTTCTTTGAATAAAATTTAACTTATATTTATTTAATATATTCATTGTTATAAAAATATTCAAGTTTACTATCTTCGTAATGTTCGGTTTTTGAACTAAGCATATTGAGTTTAGGAGAGCAAACTCCTTCTTTAAAAGTTTTGTTTCCTGTAAATACTAGTGCTTCGTCCCACATTCTGTGTAAAATAAAACTCTCTAGTGTTTGAGCTCCTCCTTCAATGACAAGAGATTGAATTTCAAGTTTGTATAGTATGGATAAAATTTGAGGAATGATATTTTCAGAAAAGTTTAGTTTAATGTATGAGAATCCATCTTTAGATTCATCTTTTTGAGAATTAAAAATTAGTGTGTGTGCTTTTTTATCAAATATAGAATAAGATTTGTCAAGTTGACAATATTGATCAATTGTAATTCTTAAAGGGTTTTTGCCGAACCATTTTCTTGCCGTTAGTTGTGGATTATCTAAAACTACAGTATTTGTTCCTATCATAAAAGCGTCCTCTTCTGTTCGCCATTTATGAACAAGGGTTTTACATAGATTGTTTGTTATCCATGCGGGTTTTATGTCTGTTCCAGGTTCTCTAATATAGTCGATAAATCCATCCAGAGTTTTTGCCCATTTAAGAATTATATAGGGGCGTTTTTTTTGATGATAAGTATAAAATCGTTTATTTAATTCGATGCATTCTTTTTCAAGAATTCCTGTAGTAACTTTTATTCCAGCTGTTTCAAGCATTTTTATGCCTTTTCCTGCAACTTCAAAATACGGATCAATGCTACCAACAATAACTTCTGGTATGCCAAGATCAATAATCATTTTTGCACAACTAGGGGTCTTTCCGACATGAGCACATGGTTCAAGAGATACGTAAATAGTAGATTCTTTTAATAAAGATTTATTTTTTACATTATTTACAGCATTTACCTCAGCATGAGCCTCTCCACATTTTCTGTGATATCCTTCGCCGATTATTTTTCCTTTATGTACAATTACAGCACCTACCATTGGATTTGGAGAAGTATTTCCTTTCCCTTTTTTTGCAAGTTCAATACATCTACGAATATATTTTTCGGCATTTGTGTTTATCATAATGCAAAGGTAAGATTAAATTTAAATGCCCAATTTTCTATCCCTCTAGATCTGCAATATGGACCATAACGGTAATATATTCCTATTCCATATGCTTGATAGTTAAGTTTTAATATTTGATTGATTTGTATTCCTGATTCAAAGTATCCTTTATTCATTGTTTTTGCAAATTTAGGATTATAGGACATACTTATTCTTGAATTATCTCCCCAACCAGCAGCAGAAACTAAGGCTATTTTGGGTGTCCAGTTTTGGAACTTAAAAAGAAGACTGCCAAAATCATGACGAATAAATATTGTTGCAAATTTATCTGAAATAAATTCGTTCACTCTCATAGTGTTAAAACTGTTATTAATATTTAACCAAGAGTATGAACCTGTACCATAATACATTTCCCCGTAAGGAATTTCTCCATTAAGGTATGCTCCGGTTAAGGTTAAATGTAAATCGCCAATATGTCTGAAGCAAAATTTCTTTGAAATTTTGGTTTCAAATTTAAAATATTTATTTCTGGCGTTTATAAAATCAGTACCTAAAATAATATTTGTAAAAAGCACAGGATATTTTGTTCCCATACTCAATAAATTTCCTTTAGGTGTCTGGATAAACTTTTCTTTGTATGCATATCGGGTGTAAATACCGACTTCAGAAGTGAAAAAATCTGATGGAAAAGATGTATTATAACTGTATCTATCAAGATTAATAATGTGTTTTTTATTATAATTAAATCTTAAATCTGTTTGTAAAAATTTAAAAGTAGTAAACTTAAAAGATCCATAAAATTGTTGTACAGAGTCCATTTGATTAAGGAAAAAATCTCGTGTTGATTGTAAATTAATTGAACCATATTCATTATAAAAATTAAGATCGTCACTAAATTCTAAATCTTGTTTAAATCCAAATTCTATTTTTGTATTAGATTGTTTATGTAGATTTATTTTAAGATGACCCCCATATTTTGTTGCTTTATCTCTAAAACCATATCCATAATAAGCTCCAATGGATAAGAATTTTAATAATCTTTCATTTGTTGCCATTCCAATCCCCAATCTATAGCCTTCGTATTGATTAAACCAAAGAATAGCAGATGGATCAATGTTTACAAATTTTATTGGAATATAGCCAGTTGCAATTATTTCTAACACATCTAGAGCTTTATCTAGGTTTACTTCTTGACCAATGCTATCTATTACATCATATGTACGTATATCTTTTTTTGTTAAAGAGTCTTTACGATATAAATTCCAAAAAACATTATCTTTTATTGAGGCATCATCATTTACTATTATGTCTAATTGGTTAAAATCTCTGCGTTTGTAATCCGGATTTAGACTTATATCACTTAAATAACTTTTTCCAATTCCAATTAATGGTAAATAATCTTCTCCAGGTTCTCCGTTAGTGATCATTGCTTCGTCTTCGTTTACTTGAAGCATATTCATTACAAGGTCAGTATTAAGCTGCACAGGAAACCATTGTGTCGAATCTATAAATTCATATTTTTGTTGAATATTAATATTAAAAGATCCTGTTGGCTTGTATGGTTTTGCACTAACATTTTGAATTGCATATCCATTTGAATTTATATGAAGAACCCCTTGTAGCCCTTCAAAGTTTTTGCCTTTTAAAGGACGGTATGAAATAATAAAAATTGTATCAGAAACTTCATTATACATTGTGTCTTCAATTATAAAAAAGTACTTTTTAGTACTTCCTTTACTTATTGGGCTAAGGTATTTCTTATCCATTAAACTTATAAAGTCCTTGTAAAATGAAAAGGATTGGAACTGAGTTGTTAATAATGAAAATGCCGGAGTTTTTAATCCGGACATTCTATGTGCGAGGACTTCTTCTTTATTATTGTCGGGATAACGAAAACGACGTTCAGTTACAGTTTCTGTAATTAGTAAATGCTGCTCATTAAAGAACTCTTCTAAGGTTTTGCCATTATCGCTTGTATCGTTTTGTGAAGAATCTGTTTGCTCAATGTTGTCTGTTATCTTGTCAATATCTTTAGTGTCTATTGTGAAATACATTTTATTGTAAGAAACATAAGAAAATGAGCGCATCTTTTCAGGATTATTTTTCTTAGAATTTTCAATAACTAAATCTATTATTCTGTGAGCTGGGTTTTCTCCTGGTAAAACAGTTACTTCATCGAGCTGAAAAGCATTTTGTTCAAGTTTTATTTCAAGATATTCTTTGCTAGACATATCAGATTTATCAATGGTCTTTGTTACATAACCTAGATAACTGATTTTTAGGAATTCAATGTTTTCTTTTGAATTAATAGCAAAATACCCGTCGAGGTCGGTTGTGGTTCCTTGATTTGATGAATTGTAAATAATGTTTACAAAAGCGAGAGGTTCATTGTTTTTTGCATCTATAATACGACCAGTTATTCTGTTTTGTGCTGGTAGAATTATACAAGAAAAAATAAATAAAAATAATATAGGGAATTTTATTCTCATATGTTTGCAAATTTAAGAGAATTTGTGAAAAAAGGGAGTGTTATTAATGGTTAAATGTTTTTTGTAAAATATTTGTAATAAGGTTAGATGTTTTTACTATAATATTTATATATCTTTAAAAAGTAAAAATGGAATAGATATGTTGACATTAAAAGAGTTATTATTATTTTTAATATTATCAAGTTTGGTTTTTTCATGTAAAACTTCTACAAAAAATCAGGACAATAAATTTAATGAAGAAAGTTACGAAAAAATTGTCTTCAATGACGATATGGATAATCTTTATAATAGTCTGGATAGTGTGATTACTTCAGATAAAGCAAGAGAGTTATATGTTGTAGCGACTAACTATTTTAAGGCAAAAAACATAAATAAAGCTATAGAATATATGCAAATGGCACATGATTTAGAGCCCAATAATTTAACAATAAATAAGGATTTAGGGATAATATTTCAGCATAATTATCAAATGGATTCTTCAAAATGCTATTTTGATAAATGTTTAAAAATTGATTCAACTTATAGTATGGCATTAAATGCATATGGCCTATTGTTAGTTTATGAGGATAATGCCGAATATGCAATTGATTATTTTAGAAAAGCTTTAAAATATTCCAAGGGTTTTCAAGAATATATATATTATTATAATATTGCCTTGGCATATAATCAAATTAATTATACGGATAGTGCATGCTATTATTTGAACAAATCAGAGTCGAAATGTCCCGAAGATTATTTGTCTATGATAGAAGAATCCAGAGAAGACTATGGTTGTAGTATTAAATAGGGATAAGAAAAGTATTTAATTCTTTCTTACTTTACCCTAAATTATTATAATCTATTTTTTTTGGTGATAAAAAAGTTGCATCTAAGGTAATAATAATATAATTTACGTTAATATAATACAATGTTGCATTATAATATATAAAAATAATTAAATTTGTATTTAATTATATGTGTTACAGTTATAAGAAACTCAAGATTTGTTAAGATTTATATATATAAAGACACTGATTTTATGGTTGACAATATTATTTGGCTTTAATTTATATTCTCAGAATATATCTAAGATATCTGATAATAAACCTATAACATTTAATGGTAGATTAAATACATCGGAGACACTATATATGACTAATGATAGTAGTGCTTTTCGAGATCCATTTATGTGGACAATAAATGGGAATTTTAATATTAGTATATATGAAATATTTAATATTCCTTTTTCTTTTATTTTATCAAAAGAGAATAAAAAATTTGATCAACCCTCGTACCAACAATTTGGAATAAGTCCTAGTTATAAGGGGTTAACGGCACATGTTGGTTATAGAAATCTTAATTTTTCCAGATATACATTATCTGGGATTACGTTTCTTGGAGGAGGGATTGAATACGCCCCCAAAAACTCGTTCTTTAAATTAAAGGGTTTTTATGGCAGATTTGCCAGAGCTCAACAATTTATTGCAGATAATATGTATAATCCACAAGCAATTTTTGTGATGCCTAAATACGAGAGGTGGGGATACGGAACAATGTTAACTATTGGAAAGAAAGATCATTTGTTTGATTTGATACTGTTTAAATCTTCTGATGATGAGCTTTCTGCAGTTATTCCAGATAGTTTATCTGTATATCCGGAAGAAAATTTTGTAATAGGCTTTAATTCAAAAAACAAATTATTAAAAGATTTAATTTTTGAATTAAACTATTCGTTGAGTGCACTATCAACAGATGTAAGACAAAGCGAAATTCATCAGGAAACATATTCTTATGCAAATAACTTAGGTTTTTTATTTACTCCTCGGTCATCTTCCCAATTTAATAGTGTAATTGATGCATCAATTAATTTTACTCCCGGGAAAGTAAATGTTGGATTTAAATATTTAAGAATAGATCCTGAATATAAATCTTTGGGAACATCTTTTATAAATAATGATGTGCAAGAATTTACAGGAAATATTGCTACAACTTTGAATAAAAACAAAATGTCTATTGTTGGCAATATTGGTGTGCAAAATAATAATTTAAATAAAAAACAATTAGTTACAAACAAGAGGTTTATTTCAGCTTTAAATTATACATGGTTGATAAATAAAAATTTGAATTTAGTAGCAAGTTTATCAAATTACAATACTAATGCAATGCCAGTTCAAATTTATTTAGTCGATTCAATTAAATATTCACAGGTAACTAGTAATGCATCATTAAATTTAATGGAAAACTTTGGAGATAGTATTATTCAACATGGCATATCTGGAATGTTTTGTTATCAAAATGGAAATACATTAAATCAAACAGGAGAAAGTATTTCGGATGTTACAAACACTTTTATTAATACATATATTACATATCGTTTAAATTATGTAAAAACAGGACTCTGTTTTATAACTACAATTAATTATTCTAACTATATTTCTGATATTATTGACACAAAATCTTTTGGTCCAAGTATAGGAGTTACAAAAAGTCTTCTTAAACAAAAAATTAATACAGGGATTAATATGACATTTATGAATTCTTTTGGTTCTGATTCTAATATTACTCAAATTCTTAATATGCGGTTATTTGCAAGATATAAGATTAATAAATATAATAGTTTAAATATTTCTATAAATGGTTTAAATCGGACAATGAATAAAATATCTTCTTTTCATGCACAAGTAAACTTTTCATATAATTTAATTTTTTAAATAAATGCAATCAAAAAAAATAATACTAATATTACTTATTTTATATTCAACGATTTGCTTATCTCAGGTAACAAATCCCGTTACGGTTGATGTCGTTATGACTCCACCTCATAGTGCATTATTAAGTGAATATAGTACATTAGGGTCTGATAAATTGATTGCCAATATTAGATTAAATGACTTGAACGAACCAATGTGGAATGCTCGTCTTCGGATTATTATTGAAAGCAGTCAGGTGAGAATATCTACTAAATTGAATTTTCATCCATTAACGCCAATTGAATTACTTCCTGGTACTGTCGTTAAGGTCAAAGGGCAAGATTTAGAACCATATCTTAACTATTCCAATATTGATGTTGAAGGTATAACGATGTATGAATTACAACAAAATGGGGTTCTTCCAGAAGGATTTTATACATTTTCAATAGAAGTTTATGATTATAATTCAAATAGGTTAATTTCAAATATAGCATCATTTAATGCGATGATTCAACTTAATGGGGTTCCATTGGTACAAACACCAATGAAAGGGAGTATTGTTATGCAGACAGATCCTTTAAGTATCCCGTTTCAATGGCAGTTGTCATCTCCTTCTTTATATGGTGATCCTTCAACAATAGAGTATCAATTAAATTTATATAGAATTCTGGATCCTAATGATAATCCTGAAAATTCAATAATAAATAATAATGTAGAAAAAATTTATGAATCTGAGTTTTCAAATTCCACAAGTTTAATTTATGGGATTAATGATCATCCTTTAATTGTTGGAGAAAAATATGCATTTACAATACAAGCAAGAGATGTTGATGGTCGAAGTGTTTTTAAAAATGATGGAGTCTCCGAAGTTGGATGGTTCTACTATGGCTATCCTAGTGGTGGACATATTAGTCTTGTTAAGCCTGAAAATGGCAAAAATTTTACCTTGAGCGAGCATCGCCATTTCGAATGGAGAGCACCAGATAATTTGTTAAATGACCAACAAGTATCATATTATCTTAAAATTGTAGAATTATCAGAAAATCAGGATTCTATTGATGCAATAAACAATAATCCTGAATGGTTGGAATTTACAAGTATATCACAAATTGGGTCAAGTGGATATGCTTACACTCTAAATCAAGAGCCGGAAACCCAACAAGAATATGTATGGCAGGTAAAAGCATTTACTGGTGAACAGGAAATAGCTTCAAGTGATGTATATAAATTTATAGGACCTCCCGTAATTGAGAAATTTCTTGCGGGTAACCACGAGGTAATTGTAAGTGAGACTTATAATCAGGATTTAACAGATTTGTCTGGTAAAGGGAAAGTAAAAATATCTGATGATGGAAAAGAAGTTGAATTTGAGTTCGAAGGCTTAAATATTTCTGATGCAGGAGGGCGAAAAGTTTTAGTTGGGGGAGCAATGTATGCTGAACTTGAAAACTTTGAGAGTATTCAATTAACTGCTAACGATCCCGATAATGGTAATGCTGTGTTTTATGCAGATTCTATTAAACTTAATAAAGATGAGCTTGCAATAAAAGGGCATTTTGAATGGCCCTTTGTTTTGGTTACCGATGCTCCCGATTTGGCAAATATTCTATCAAATAGTTCATGGGTAAATTACGATGTTTATAAATTGCTGGGAAGTATTTCGCTTGGCAATAATAATAGTTTTACATTAATTGATCCTGTCGGATATCAGATTGCATTCGATAGTACAGCTAATTTTTTAATTTCTGAAAATAGATTTACGCCTAGATTTTATGGTAATTTAACTTTGCCAGAATGTGTTGAAAATACTGATAACGAAAGGATGATTCTGCCTTTTAGAAATGTAAACAATCTTTTCTTCTTTAGTCAGGATAATGTTCAGGTTACGAATAACCTAAGGATAGCAGAAAATACTAATCTTGCTTTTGTTCCACTCGCTTATGCAGTAGATTTTAGTGGTGTTGATGCAATAGAAAATTCAGGTAAGGAGCCTTCGTGGAAAGGTGTAGTATTTAATGAAGCTAAAATTGAGATGCCTACTAATGTTGATATGCAAGAACGTTTGAGTCTTGAATATCCAATGCAGTATGTCTGTGATTTTACAACATCTGCAAATCAGGTAGCATATATTGATAATAATGGCCTTACAGCGTCAATGGAAACTGATTTCAATCTATATAATCAAGGCGTTTATTGTGGATTTAGTATTGATATTAATAATCTGAAATTCGATATTAATCAAAATGAACACATTAATTCTAAGCTTACTGTTGCTTTAGGAATACCAATATTAGGAAATTCTGAAATGGGAGTAGATATACGTCTTGGTTCAAATGGTTTTCAGATTATGGATTTGAACGAGGAACTGTTAAATAAGCAAATATTTTTAAATCAGGATAAAGAAAAGTTAAAGTTATCTCTTACTATAAAACAAGCCGTATTTAAGAATAATGATAAGCTTGAGCTTACAGTAAATATGGATTGGCCCTATATGCAAACATATATTCCAAATTTAACAGGATTATGTGTTTGGGGAAATGATGATTTTGGGTTTGATGTACCAAATGGAGCTAAAGTATTAAGTAATCCTGTTGCTGCTAAATATTATAACACTTATGATTTGATAGTCGATTCAATTGTGGCGGGGCGGCATGGACAAAATTATATGATGGGTGTAAACGGTTACATTTTACTGGCTGATAATATTGCAGGAGAGAATAGTCAACCTCCAAGAGTTACAATGGCTTCGTACGAACCTAAAGAAGGAGCAAGCTCTACTTATGATATGTCGGTACAAACATGGGTGCAGAATTTTATTAATATGGACGAATTTTTATCTACACCTGACGATATTTATGCAAACCTTCCTTATATAAGAGTAAACACACCTGTGATTGAATTTGAAGGAGGTTTGGTTGCAACTAACGGACATCCTGACTGGGGAGATGCATTCTACGGTCTTATGGATGGTACCATAAAACAGCCTCAGGAATACAATGCGAAAATTCAATTTTTAACTGGAAAACTCGACGGTGAATCATATTGGTTCGGAGAACTTGGTCTGTCAACTAGTGGGCATGAACCCGAACAGGCTGAAGTTCCAGAAGGGAAAAAGAAAAAGCTAAAAAAAGTGCAGATGTCAAAATCAGGATTAAAAATTGGACCTCTTGAGATTACCGGTATTACAGGACGGGTTTATTATCACATGAGACCAGAAATTGCTGTTGGGGTTGATTGTAATATGGATTTTGACGATATCCCTGAACCAAGTTTAAATCAATATCATTACGAGCTGCCAGATTTGCCGGAAGTTGATGTGTGTGAATTGCTAAATCATGTTAATGCTGCCCAAATGAAGTCTTTATTGTGTAGTCTGCATTCATCTGCATTTAATGCTGTATTAGAAAAATTCCCAGAACCTGACTTTGACCAAATTCAATCTTATATTGAAGAAAACGGACCTGCCGATTCTGAATTCTTAAATCAAATGATTGCAGCAGAGGCTCGTGCAAGATTGCAAGATGGTTATGAAAATGGTGGAGTTCAGGAAAAATACCACGAGTTTACCTACGATAGACTTGCCAAAGTATTTCCGGGTTACGACTGGTGTCAAAAGGTTATTGATGATGCAGACGAAGGAACACAATGGGGCGATATGTTATGTCAAATGCCTGATTTTACATGGCCAACTTTTCCCGATGTATGTGAACTATCGGAGTATTTCTTTAATAGGATACTTGAGGAATTACCTCCTCCCGAATACGATGACCTGAATGCTATTATGTATGATGAAGATTGGGATGTAATTGAAGTAGATTATCCGAATATTACTTGGCCAGAAATTAATGAAATGTTTCCCGATAAAGATTTATGCCGATTTGTAATGATTTGGCCTGGTATTGATTGGGGAGCAATCTATTTAAATATTCCGGAATTGCCTAAATTGGAATGGCCCGATTGGGAAGTATATTTTCCCGATTTACCTGACTTTGATTTTGATATCCCTGAATTGAATATAGATATTCCTGAAATTTCTTTTGAACCAGGTGAGATTGAGGTAGATTATAAAGTAGATCCAAGTGTTTCATATGGTGTATATGTTTTAGTCGATTATGTTGATTTTGCCTCAAAAGGAGAAGTCGTAGAAGGTACGGGTACTTTAGAAATTAAGTTTACTGCCGACGAGAGTTTAGAGGATGTTGGTTTCCAAGTAACAAGCAATTGGGGGAATTATGGTGGAGCTCCTCCTGTAATCGAAGGTTTGGGTTGTATGCATTATACTCATAGTAATAATCGATTTATTGGTGACTTTTTTGGACAATCCAGAAATCCTGCTGTGTGTGGTCATGGACATATGCATATTGATATTAGGCCAGATTTTTGGGAAATTAATTTAGCTTCAAGGGATGATCCTGTGGTTGTTCAACCATTATGCGAAAATGGTCCGGTGCGTTTTACAGGTTATTTTTTACTCGATCAAACAAATTTTGAAATTGGTTTAGGGGCATTTATGAGAACAGGCTTCAGTGGTTCGGTGGGTAACGATGTTTGCGATCTTGGAATTACTGCTGAAATGTCGCTTAGGGCAGAAATACTTGCAAATATCCAATATAAACCAAGTATGAAAATCGAAAGGGCTTCATTTGGAGTTGATTTTCACGCCAGTCTTGATGTAAATACAAGTGGTACTTTATGTACATTCGGTGACTTTGAAGTAGCCAGTATTCACCTTAGTGGAGATCTGGAATATTATGAAAGACATGTTAGTGGTGAAGTATCCGGGCGTGCTAAGTTTTTAAGTATTATTACTTGTGGTTTTGACCTTGATACAAGCTTTGATTTATAATTTATGAAGAAGATATATCTAATATTATTGTTGTTACTTATTGGTAGTCAGTTTTATGCTCAGGAACAAGCTAAAGTGATTGTTACAAATACCGAAAAATCAAATATTTGGGTAAAATGGTATAGCGAGTATATTTATTTTGATTATCCTGTGTATTTATATAGACAAGAGAATGGGAATAAAGAATGGCAATTTGTTGATGAATTTAATCTTGGAAATGGGATGTCGCAAGAAATGCTAAAAAAAGATAAAGTTTTAGAAGTACTGCAAAACTCAGTTTTAGGAAGCAGAGCAAAAGATTTGGATGGGATTACAATGTTTATTCTAATGCTTAAGACAGTTGAGTATCTCGAAGTCTGTGATTTTTTAGGGATTCAATATATTGATAAAAATGTAACTGAAGGTAAGCAATACAGATATAAAATATGTAAGAATAAATCTCCCGACAGTAATTATCTTGGAATTTCAGATTACATTTCTGTCTCAAAATTCAGTAAAATTAATCCTCCGGCAGGTATTAAAGCATGGCAAGAAGGATATAAAGCTAATTTTTCGTGGCAAGCAGATGAGGATGAATTTATGGGTGTAAACATTTATTGCACTCAGGATGGTAATAATTTTGAGCTTATTACTCCTGTACCGGTAATTCATAGTGTTGACGAAGAAGGCAATTATCCCGAAGTATTTTTTACAGACGATAGTTTGAATATTGGAGAAGAGTATAGATATATTATTAAAAGCATCGACTACTTTGGACGAGAAAGTAAACCAAGTTCCGAAATAGTCGTAAAAATTAATGATGTAACTCCTCCTTTACCGCCCAACAGGCTGGTAATTAATGTTATAGGTAAGCAGGTTCAGGTATATTGGGAAGTTGAGAATATTTCTGATTTAGCAGGTTATCGTGTTTATCGTGCAAATCCTAATAGTTTAAATTACATTTCTTTGAATGACAATTTAATACCCAAAAATAATCATACATATTTTGATAGTGTTACAGATATTGGTGTATATAACTACAAAGTTGCAACGCTTGATACTTCAGGTAACGAAGCTTTTTCTAATGAATACGTGGCTGATGTTAAAGATGTTTTTCCTCCATCTGCTCCCAAAAATTTAATTGCAAGTTCAGATACGGGAGTAGTCCACCTTGAATGGGATAAATGTGAAGATCCCGATTTAATGGGGTATTATATTTATCGCAGTATCAATAATAATCAGGAAACATATATGCTAATGAATGCTGATTATATTACACAAAATTCACATTCCGATAAACTGCCGAAACAAATTAAAAGTAATTTTTCGTATAAAGTAATAGCCGTAGATTCCAGCTTTAATAAAAGCGAATTCTCAAATACGGTATATACAAAACTTCCTGATGTTACAGCCCCTGATAAGCCGGTTATTAAAACTGTTACTCGTAACAACAATGCTTTGGTTATTGAATGGTTCCCTGTACACGAAAGTGATTTATCAGGATATAATATTTACAGATATACCGAAACCCAAAATCAGGACGAAGCCGAAAAGATCAATTTAGACTTAATTTCCGGTTTATGTATTTTTACCGACAGATTTGCTGATTACAATACTACACATAAATATTATGTTGTTGCTGTAGATAGTGAAGGCAATTTTTCTGCTCCATCGGATGCGTGTATTGCTCCGCAACTGGATTATCCTGATGCTAATCTTGAATTCGATAGATTTGATGTAAACCATAGAAGCAGAAAGAAAATTGTAAAAATAGAATGGAAAATAAATAATCCTGAAGAAACAAAAGGTTTCGTGGTTTATCGGAAAACAAAAAATCAAAATCACTTTACACCACTTAGTGGAATGATTACTGAAACTATTTTTCAGGATAACTTAAAAGAAGACAATGGAACATATCAATATCGTATTGGTGCATTAGGAAACGATGATAAAATGTATTACTCAGAACCTCAAGAACTAAATTTTAATAACAATTAACTTATGAAAACAATAATTT
>CAYUWD010000099.1:0-13927 GCA_964448235.1 uncultured Bacteroidales bacterium
ATGCAATTTCTTCATCATTTAATCCTCCGATTGTTTCCATTAAAGGTAATATTAAGCCACCTCCACTGTAAATGGTTTGCGGACAGGTTTCAGCAGATAAATCAAGTGTAGTAAATTCGGTTGTTTGTATACAGTTTGTAGGTATATAATACCCGCTTGCCGCAGTTTGATGATATACGTAAATACCGGGCATTGTTGATACACTTGGATCAAAATACAAATAATGATATTCGTATGGAGTTGAATTGATATTAATAAACTCATTATGAGTAGAAATAAGCGCACCCTGATCATCTGTCCCTTGAATCTTTCTTATATTAGATGATATAATTGTAGGTGGGACAGGATCTGTTGTTTGAATTGTTCCTCCTAAAATGGCCATTGAATAGTCAACATTATTAAAAGTATTACATCTCATTTGTAATCCGGAAATTTGTGGAAATTTATTTGTCATAATACTTTTTACGCATTCAGATATCTGCTATGCCTTTAGGGACATACATTGCACCCCCCCCCAGCTACAAACAAATGTTATTTCTATACAATCAGCTTACAATATAAGAATAATTATTTATTATAGCAAGCGTTTGTTGAATATATTTAATATAAAATAATAGTCTTTAAGTATTACACCTAGTTTTGTGGTGTGATTTTAATTAAGGTTAACGAACAATCAAAATAATCTAGGTTAGATTCTGTTTTTGTCACGAAGTTTGCATCTTGTCTCCGCAAGCCTCCGACAAAGGCAAACTTCTCGCCAAAAAAAACAAAAAAATAAGAATTAACCCCAGACTAAACGTAGTGTAAGTCTGGGGTTAATATATTGAGCCTTACAGGCTCCAATTGAAGTTGCTAGATATTTGGATTATCTAACTATCATAAAGTTTTGATTACTGCTTACCTCTATACTTTATTATTTAGTGAGATGGTATATTTCTATATAATAATTGAGGACTCAAAGTTTTGAAACTTATGTTTTCTTTCTTCTATCTTCTTCAAATTAAAACTTTCACAATCCTGAAAAAATAATTACTTTTGTCGCAAATATATATGTATGAGTACAGAATTTTTTGCTCACGAGACAGCAGTAATAGACAATAATTGTGAAATAGGTGCAGGAACAAAGATTTGGCATTTTTCTCACATTATGTCTAATTGCACAATTGGTTTAAATTGCAATATTGGTCAGAATGTTGTCGTTTCGCCTGATGTTGTTCTTGGAAAAAATGTAAAAGTGCAGAACAATGTATCAATCTACACAGGTGTAATTTGCGAAGATGATGTTTTTTTAGGTCCGTCAATGGTGTTTACAAATGTTATAAACCCTCGAAGTGCAGTAAATCGCAAAAACGAATACCTTAAAACCATTGTAAAAGAAGGAGCTTCAATTGGAGCAAATGCTACAATTGTTTGTGGTCATAATATTGGTCGTTTTGCATTTATTGGTGCAGGTGCTGTTGTAACAAAGGAAGTCCCGGATTATGCTCTTGTTGTTGGAAACCCTGCACGTCAAACTGGTTGGATGAGCGAATATGGACACAGGTTAGAATTTGACCATGATGGTTTTGCATTTTGTCCAGAAAGCAAAGAGAAATATCAACTTAAAGATAATAAAGTAACTAAATTATAATTATGTCAAATGTAAACTTTGCATTAATCGGAGTTGGTGGATACATTGCCATCAGACACGTAAAAGCAATTAAAGAAACCGGTAACAATTTAATAGCAACACTTGATCCTTTTGATAGTGTTGGATTTTTAGATTCTTATTTTCCGGAAGCAGACTTTTTTCACGAATTTGAACGATTCGAAAGACATGCGGACAAATTAAGTCGTACAGACAAAAAAATTGATTACGTAAGTATTTGTTCACCAAATTACTTACACGATTCTCATATCAGATTTGCATTGCGTCATAAAGCAAATGCAATTTGCGAAAAACCATTGGTTTTAAATCCTTGGAACATTGATGCATTGGAGGAAATTGAAAAAGAAACTGGAAAGAAAATATATAACATTCTTCAACTTAGATTACACCAATCAATTATTGATTTAAAAAAGAAAGTTGATGAAGGTCCCAAAGACAAAATATACGATATTGATTTATCATATATTACATCTCGTGGTAAATGGTATCACTACTCATGGAAAGGTGACATGCAAAAATCAGGAGGTATTGCAACAAATATTGGTGTTCACTTTTTTGATATGCTAAGCTGGATTTTTGGTCCTGTAAAATCAAGTACTGTTCACATGAGTGAACTTGATAAAGCTGCTGGTTTTCTGGAACTGGAAAGAGCTAATGTTCGTTGGGTTTTATCAATAGATGAAACAATGTTACCAGATGATATTAAAGCAAAAGGACAAAGAACTTATCGTTCTATAATGATAGAAAATCAAGAAATAGAGTTTAGTGCCGGATTTACAGACTTGCACACAGAAAGCTATAAAAATATCCTTGTCGATAATGGATTTGGCTTAAAAGAAGCCCGAAATTCAATAGAAATGGTTTACAATATTCGTAATGCCAAGCCTATAGGTCTTGTTGGAGATTATCATCCATTATTAAAAAAGTCATTTTGAGAAACAAATAAAAAAACTATTTTTACAGGCTATTTGTAAAATACTAAAGTATAAGATATTATGTATAATTCAATCGTTAATAAAGAAAAGAAAATATCAGTTATTGGTCTTGGATATGTTGGTTTACCAATTGCACTTGAGTTTGCAAAAAAGGTAAAAGTTGTTGGTTTTGATATTAAACCCGAAAGAGTTGAATTAATGAAAAAGGGGATTGATCCTAGTAATGAATTAGCTCCTGAAGAGTTTGAAAACACTGATATTGTCTTCACTGCAAACCCTGAAGACCTTAAAGATTGTCATTTTCATATAGTTGCGGTTCCTACTCCAATCGACGAACATAATTTGCCGGATTTAACTCCGGTCTTAAAAGCATCCGAAACTGTGGGTAAGATTCTTAAAAAAGGTGATTATGTCGTTTATGAATCAACAGTATATCCTGGTTGTACAGAAGAAGATTGTGTTCCTGTTCTTGAAAAAATGTCAGGCTTAAAATTTGTAGATGATTTTAAAGTTGGTTTTTCTCCAGAGAGAATAAACCCCGGCGATAAAGTTCATACTCTAACAAGTATAGTAAAGGTTTCATCAGGTTGTGATGCAGAATCTGCTGAAGAAATTGCGAAAACATATGAGTTAATAATTAAAGCAGGTGTTCATCGTGCAAGTTGTATTAAAGTTGCAGAAGCTGCAAAAATTATTGAAAACACTCAACGAGATGTAAACATTGCTTTAATGAATGAACTGTCAATTATTTTTGATCATATTGGAATCAATACTTTTGAAGTACTTGAAGCTGCCGGAACAAAATGGAATTTCTTAAAATTTATTCCTGGTCTTGTTGGAGGACATTGTATAGGAGTAGATCCATATTATTTATTACATAAAGCAAAAGAACTTGGATATCACGCTCGTATGATTAACTCTGGCCGTGGCATTAACGATGGTATGGGAGCTTATGTTGCAAGTAAAACCGTTAAACTTATTATCTCTAAACAAAAGGAAATTACAAACTCAAGAGTTCTTGTAATGGGTATGACTTTTAAAGAAGATGTGACAGACATAAGAAACTCAAGAGTTATTGATATTTTAAAAGAACTAAATAAGTACAATGTTAAATATGATATTGTAGATGCTTATGCTGACAAAAACGAGATAAAAGAAGAATATGATGTTGATATGTCAGACGCTCCAAATGGTAAATATGATGCAATAATTGTTGCAGTTAATCATAAACCATATACAGAATTGAATGAAGATTATTTTAAAGAACATTCAAATGAAAATGGTATTTTAATTGATATAAAAGGCGTTTTTAGAAATAAGATTAAGGAGCTTACTTATTGGAGTTTATAAACAATAGTTTAAATACTTTGTTTATTTATAATGTTTATCACAAATGATAAGCGATATAGATATACACAGCTAAAAATTAAATAAAAATTGATGGAAGAAATAATTAAGAAAATCGAAAAATCTATAGAAGAAGTAAGACCATATCTTCAGGCAGATGGTGGAGATATTAGCCTTGTTGAAGTTACAGATGACTTTATTGTAAAAGTTAAATTATTAGGTGCTTGTGGCTCTTGTCCATTTAGTGTTCAAACATTAAAACTTGGAGTCGAAGATAAACTTAAAAAAGATGTTCCTGAAGTTAAAGAAGTTGTATCGGTATAATTTCAAAAAATTCTTTCTGTTTTTTACTTGACAATCTGTTTATGTGTATTATAAATTTTTAACTTTTTTTAATTGTAAAAATTTTATAATACACATAGTGCAATTGCTTTAGCCCTCACGAAGTAATAATGTGAGTTAATCAATTATTTCAACAAATTCAATATAGCTTTCTGCATATCCATCAATTTTACCACCAACCCAAAAGTCTTTAACTTTCATTTTTACAAAAACTGATTCTCCGGAATCTAGCAAAGCTTTTTGATTCTCAGTAAGTAAATTCAGTAACGTATCAGGATTATTAAAATAACAAAAGCTTACTAATTGTTTTTGAAAACCATCATTATCAAGAATTAAATTCTTATGTGGATTGCTTTCTTCATCAAAAGATATTGACAATTCTCCCCACATTTCATCTATCATAAGTTGACCACTAATTGTAAACTCTCCTTTCAAAGTAAATCCAAACGAATTAGATGGATCATATTGATAATCTGCGATAATTAGATCATTGTAAATATCTCCATTTTGTAGTTTTCCTAATTCTAAGATTGGTTCTTCATCAAAGTTGCCTTCTTCTAAAATTTGTTCTTTCTGATTCTCATCCTTCTTTTCTGTTTGCTTATTATCAGGATTTTCTTTAGCATTATTGCATGATATAACACTAAATATTAATACAATAAACAATACTAACTCAATCGCTTTTCTCATAATATTTTTCTTTTTAATAATTACAGAATCTCATTTGCCAAGATAGTGAGAACTAATCAATAAAAAAATGATTTAACACTAAGATAAGATAAATCTGGGATGAAAATATATCAATTATTTTTTCTTTAAAACAAAGACTCGTTTTTTATCTGAATAAATAAGTTCAAACCCAAAAGTTTTACAAATAAATTCTACGGTATTCTCCGAGTAAAAACAAACATGTGTGGGATCTTTGATATAGTACCAATCTGAAAACTTCTCTGATTTATTATTTAGTTCAGTCATTATTGCTAAAATCCCATTTGGGCTAAGCAAATTAAGAATCTTTTTAAGCTCATTATTTGAAGAATAAAAGTGTTCGAAACATTCTGTTGCGAAAATAAAATTATATTTTTTTTCTGGTAAATTTGGGAAATATATAGGATCATAAAAGTCGCAATTATTACCTGAATTTTCAATGAGTTTTGCTAAAACAGGATTTGGTCCGCAACCAAAATCTAATCCGATGTCATCATTTTGTATAAAAGATTTTGTTGGTTTAATTACTCTATTTAGAAATTCTACATAAGCTTTATCCTCAATATTGTTTTGATGGAAATCATATCTAATTTTTTCCTCATCAATATTCAAATAATGTTTTTTATCCAGAAAAACTAAATCACAGTCTGCACATTTGTAATAGTTTTTATATTTGATTTTCTTAAATAATTTAACACGAGCACCATTACATAAAGTACAATTCATAATTTAAATTTATACAAAACTAATAAAAATCTAAAACGTAGGACAGCCATTATTTATTGGTTTATACATAGGTTTAAAGTAATATGATAATCCTATTCTAAAGTTTGTATAAAAGAAAGGGATATCCTGTCCGTTTTCATCTAAAATAGCATTCTGTTTAAAGAATCTGGTAATGTCTCTATAAGCTATTAACTTAATAGAAAATTGATCATTCAAATGTATATTTGTTCCAAGCAAGAAACCTGCTGCATAAGAGTTTATTTTATTTTTATTATTATAATTTGTATCAACATCCGGAATTAGTCCTCCTTCTCCTACTTGTACATTTATATTAACTTTATCAGACTTATAAAACGCATAATTACTATAAACTCCTGCGATTAGGCTTGTTCTTCTAGAAAAAAACTGAAAAGAGAATATTACAGGTATTTCCAAACCAACTCTTCCCATATTTACCATTCCATCAACTGTAGCAGTATAATATGTAGGCACATTTGCCATAATTCCGGCAACTTCTGTTTGCACAACAGTATCTTTGGATTGAATTGCACCATATCCAAAAAGTTGAAATTCTGCATATAATGAAGGCTGAAACTTTATTCGTCGGGATATATATAAATCTTTATTAATAGAAATATATCCTCCAGGTAATAGTAATGCCGATGAACCTTTCGTTAGTTTTGTGGGGATAGCTCCGCCTATATTTAAACCTATATTTACTAAAGTTTTTGATCCATCAAAAAAGGACTTATTACATTCCTGTGATTTTACAGAAAAAGACAAAAGCAAAAAAGTGAGAAATATTAAAACTTTATTCATAAGTAAAACTTAGCTTATCGACAAAAAGGATCGATCCTGCATGTCCTTTCATTTCTTTTCCAGACACACTTGCGAGTAAAATTACATGAACGCTATCCGGGATAGTATTTTGTGAATACTCAAATTCTGCAGAAAAGGGAGAATATACATTTAAGAAACCATTATATACATATTCAGCTGTTGCAATTGTGTCTCTTAATTGTTCATTAGAATTATATTTTGTTAGTGTAACAAAAATAACTAATGTGTCATTGTCTGCAGGCGAATATTTTATATATCCATTGAAACTTTTTGGTTTTTGCGAAAAAGGTTTTCCTATTATAAGATTTTCACCAATTGATTGTTCAGGGTCAAAATATCCGGAGGCTAAAATCCCGGGAATTGTTAAATCTTCGCCCCATGGTTTTGTTTCTAAACGCAATGCATAGTTACCTTCATAAGCATCGGTTGTTTTTTCAACTGTAATAGGTCCACCAATTACAGATAAATAATTAAGGCCATCCCACCAATTGCCTTCAAGGACATCGTAACTTACTTCTCCCTGAAAAAATTCTGTCCAATTTTCGAAATCGCCACCTGCTAAAGCAACTGTTTCTTGAGGATTTTCAATAGGTGGATCTCCCTCTTCCGGGTCACAAGCGACAAAGATAAGAGCAAAAACTGATATCAATAATATTAAAAAACACTTCATATTACTCCTTTACTAATTTTTGTGAATGAATAAGTCCATCTTTTATTATTGAAAAAATATAAATTCCTGATGCAAGATTTCCAACATCAATTGAGTTTCCATGATCTAAAATAGATGATTTAATTAATTGACCATTAAGTGTATATATTTTATATTCTGAGTTAGAAAAGTAGTTGTTTATCAATATAACATCTTTTATAGGATTTGTCAAATCTAATTCATTATCATCTTGTTGTTTAATAATTCCTGTTGAATATTCTAGTTCAAATTTATCAATATATAAAACACTCCCTACAACTGGATTGTTTGGATTTGAAGAAACCCCAATAATATTTAGTATTTCTGGTACAAAATCATTTCGATATTCAATAGGAATACTTAAATATGTATATTCTGACTTTTCTTCAAAGCCATCATATAATGCTGTTGCAACAGTATCTGGCACCTCTGTCCCATCGTCTCTAAGAAGCCACATCCCAATTCTAAAAGAATCTCCATCTTGTGGTATAAATTTATAATACAGATTTAATTTGTCTGGATATAAATTATATTCAATACCACCTGTTATACTGGTTTCTTGTGTCCAGATATTAATATCAAAATCGCCTAAAGTAACAAACCCTGGAGCAACAAAAGTTAATACAGTATGCGATGTTAATTTTGCAGCATAATTACCTTCATATGCGTCTGTTGTTTTTTCTGTTGTAATTACATTTATCGGTGAAATATTGGTTGTAGGATTGGCGGTATTCCAACTTTCAGGATCTTCATGACCTTCTGTAGCAGTGTTCCAAATTTCAAAGTTATTGTTAGGAATTTCTTGTGAAAAAACATTGTTTACAATAAACAAAAATGAGAGTAAAAAAACTAAAAGTATTTTCATGGTATAATTTTAAGATTTTGCAATATAACAAATTAAATAATTAATTGTTTAATTTGTTATATTTATTCTAAGTACATGACAAATTTTTTGTCATGTACTTAGATATTTATTTAAGATTTTTAAACCCATTTTCAATTTCAAAACTTATTTTTTCAAAAACATCTTTAAAAGTTCCGGTTCCGTTGATTTTAACCACACCATGTAATTCATTATATTTTTCTATAACAGGAACTGTTTTTTGCTCATGTTCCTGAAGTCTTTTTACAATTTTTGCAGTGCTTGTATCGTATGGCATACATTCGTTTGTTTTACTTCTTTCATCAAGTCGTTTTATTAATTCAAGAGTAGGGACTTCGATTTCGATTATTTTAGAAAGCGAAGATCCGTGTTTTTTTAATAAACCATCAAGAATATATGATTGTACCAGAGTTCTGGGAAATCCTTTAAAAATTACACCTTTTACATTTTTTGATTTTTCTAATTTTTTTTCGATAAGTTGTACAACAATTTCGTCTGGAACTAATTGACCGTTTTCATAAAATTCTTGAACTTTTTGTCCAATTTCTGTTCTTTTTTCTATTTCTTCACCAAGCATTGGTCCTGTAGCAATATATTCGAGACCGTATTTTTTTGCTATTGCTTTTCCTTGCGAACCTCTTCCAGAACCGGGATAGCCAAATAACACAATATTTAACAGCCTTTTACTAAGTTCATTTTTTATGATTTTATTTATACTTTTACGAACTTCAGAAACAGATTTTACACTCATTAAATCAAAACAAATTCCCTTATCTTTATAAAAATTTAAGACAGGAAGGGTTTTTTCTCGATATTCTTTTAATCTGTTTCGAATAACTGTTTCATTATCATCAGATCTACCTGAAGTTTTGCCACGTTTTAATAATCGTTTAACAGACTCTTCTTCAGGAACATTAAGACTAATTAAACAATTTAATGAAGTATTTAATTTAATCATCAAACCTTCTAGTATATATGCTTGTATATATGTTCTTGGAAAACCATCAAACAAGAACCCATTTGCATCAGGATTGTTTGTAATAGTTTTTTCAATAATTTGAACAATTATTTCATCTGAGACAAGTCCACCAGAAGCAATAATGTTTTGGGCATCTTTTCCTAATTTTGTTTGATCTTTTATTTCTTTTCTTAAAAGATCTCCAGTTGAAATATAAAACAAATTATATTCTTTAATTAAAAACTCAGATTGTGTTCCTTTTCCTGCACCAGGAGGTCCAAACAATGCAATATTTAACATATTTGTATATTTTTATTGCAATATACAAATTTCGATTTAAAAAATGATTAAATGATAATATAATCATTAAATTTATTAAAAAAAATAGTTATATATTTGCACATCTATTATAAAAGAAAATGAATAAAAAAACTATAATTTCAATAGCAATAATTTTAGGAATTTTAATAGCAGATCAGATTCTTAAGATATGGATTAAGACAAACCTTTCGTTAAATGAACATATAAATTTAATTAAAGGCTTTGGAGAGATTCTTTTTGTAGAAAATTCTGGGATGGCATTTGGCATGAAATTTAGTGGAACAGGAGGAAAAATTGCATTAAGTGTTTTTAGGTTTTTAGCAATCGGTGGACTTATATATTATTTAATTAAGTTAATCAAAAAAGATGAACATATAATATTAATAATATGCATATCACTTGTAATTGCAGGAGCTACCGGAAATTTTATCGATAGTGCTGTTTATGGAATGATATTCGATAAAGGAACAATTTATTATCCTGAATTGCAAGATTGGATAGGATATGAAGGAATATCAAAATTTAGTAATGAAGGTTATTCAAAACCTTTAGTTGGATGTGTAGTTGATATGCTTCATTTTACAACAAGATGGCCATCATGGGTTCCCAAATTAGGAGGAAATAGAATTTTTGATGCTGTTTTTAATATTGCAGATTCTGCTATTACAATAGCAGTATTTTTAATGATCATATTTTATAAAAGGGTTTTTCCGTCAAAAAATAGTGGAGATATACAAGCATCTGATAAAAATATAGCAGACAATAATTAACATCTTTTTTTAACATTTTGTAAGATAATAAAAAAGCTGTTTTGAAACACAGCATTTTATTTTCAATTTTAAATTAATTTTAATTGCCAATTAAAAAAAAACATTAGTTTTGTCGTTTTAAAAACTAAAAATTATGTTATTATTATCAAGTACAGCGAATCATGTAGATATGCCTTTATGGGCTATTATACCTTTTGTTTTGATGCTGCTAATGATTGCAGTAGGACCTCTTCTATTCCATCACTGGTGGGAGGAAAACAAAAACAAACTTATTGTATCATTAGTTTTAGGTATACCAACAGCAATTTGGTTAATCACTCAAGATTTGACACATGCACTACAGCATCAAATTTTGTTTGATTATATACCATTTATTGTTCTTCTTGGATCTTTATTTGTTATAACAGGAGGGATACATCTTAAAGGAGACATTGAAGCAAAACCCTGGATTAATACAGTTTTTCTTGGTATTGGTGCTGTTTTAGCTTCATTTATGGGGACAACAGGAGCTGCTATGCTTTTAATTCGCCCAGTAATAAAAACAAACTCAGAAAGAAAATTTAAGGTTCATACCATCCTTTTCTTTATTGCAATTGTAGCTAATTGTGGTGGTCTATTAACTCCTCTTGGAGATCCACCATTATTTCTATTGTATTTAAGAGGTGCTGAGTTTACTTGGTTCTTCCATTTGCTACCAGAATGGGTGTTTGTAAACGCTCTGCTTCTTTTAATTTATTTTATCGTTGATACATTTTATTATAAAAAAGAGCCACTTGATAACATTAAATTTGATAAATCTCATATAGAACCAATTAAACTCAAAGGAAATCTCAATTTTATATGGTTAATAGGGATTGTTTTATCTGTTGCATTCTTAAACGATCAATATATTCATGCTATTCACGAAAATCATTATCTTGGTTTTATAAGAGAAGGGGCAATGATTTTATTGACAGGATTATCTTTAGCATTTACATCTAAGACATTACGTAAAGCAAATAAATTTACATGGGTGCCAATTACAGAAGTTGCATTCTTATTTATTGGTATTTTTGTGACAATGATACCAGCGTTACTTTATCTTTCAGCAAATGCTACATCATTTGGAATATCTGAACCTTCACATTTTTATTATGCCACAGGAAGTTTAAGTGCCTTCTTAGACAATGCACCAACAGCTGTGTCTTTTCATAATCTTGCAATAGGGATGAATAAGGGGTGTTGTGCTATTACAGGTTCTGGATATGTTGCCGGTATAGATGAACTTATTTGTACAGCAATTAGCCTTGGTGCTGTGCTATTTGGAGCTATGACTTATATTGGTAATGGTCCTAACTTTATGGTTAAATCAATTGCTGAAGAGAATAAAATAAGCATGCCAAGTTTCTTTGGATATATTATAAAATTCTCAATCATTGTATTGTTACCGATCTATATTCTAACGCAACTAATTTTTATCTAAAAAATACATTTATAAAAGGCCAGTTTTTACTGGTCTTTTTTTTTATTATAAAATGTATTTTTTCTTTTTGTAAACAAAAAAAAAATTCTATTTTTGCATTCTCAAAAGTTCTTTGTCCGATGGTGTAATGGTAGCACTTATGATTTTGGTTCATACAGTCAAGGTTCGAATCCTTGTCGGACAACGGATTGCGAAAGCAAAAATAGTTAAAAGCCTGATTTCTAACGAAGTCAGGCTTTTCTGTTTTAATTTTGTTCTGTAAAATACGGCATTTTTAGGGGTTTTGCGGTGTCCAAATGGTGTCCACAGCACTTCCAAAAAAATGGACACCTTTTTCGGTGCTTTTGCATTGATTTTCAGCCTTTTGCATTCTTGTTTTTATTCCATAAACTATATCTTTAACTAACTAAAAATTGATGAAATTATGGAAAAAAGAAACACTTTTAGTGTCCATTATTTTTTGAAAAAACACAGAGCGACAGACAACAATGAAATGCCTGTATATCTGAGGATTACAATTAATGGTAAAAGAACCGATATGTCGATGCATATAAATATTGCACAGAACTCCTGGAACTCAAAAATCGGGAGAGCAATTGGTAATTCAAAGAAGATTAAAGACCTCAATTCACTATTGGAATCAACACAATCTACTATTTATGAAAAATACAAATATCTGCGAGAAACTGGCAAATTAGTAACAGCAAAATCGGTTAAGAACGCCTATCTTGGAATTGTACCTGAAGAAGAAAAAGGCAAGAAGCTTATTGAACTTTTCGAAGAACATAACGAAAGGTTTGAACAACTTGTTGGTATAGATTATTCTGCAACCACATTAAAACGATATAAAACTACTCTAAAACACACAAAAGACTTTGTAAAACAACATTACGGAGTTGACGACCTTTACTTGGCTGATTTAGACCACAAGTTTATTAGTGATTTTGAATTCTATTTTAAAACTTCTTGTAATTGTGCTCAAAATTCAACTAGCAAGTATATCCAAAACCTTAAAAAAATAATAAACCTTGCTCTTGCTAATGGTTATTTAACTTCTAACCCATTTGCGGGTTTTAAAGTTCGTTATAAAAAAGTTGACAGGGGCTTTTTAACTGATGAAGAACTTAACAAGATAATTAACTTAAAACTCTCCATTAAACGCTTGGAACAGGTACGTGATTGTTTTGTGTTTTCATGTTTTACAGGATTAGCACATTCTGACATTCAAAAACTCAATCATGATCATATTGTCACCGGAACAGATGGTGGTAAATGGATTAAAATCAAACGAAAAAAAACAAATAAACTTAGTAGTATTCCAATTCTAAATGCAGCACAAAAAATTCTTGATAAGTACAAAGACAATCTATATTGTCAAAAGAAAAACGTTCTACTTCCTGTAAATTCAAATCAAAAGATGAATGCATACTTAAAAGAAATTGCTGATTTATGTGGAATTGAAAAGAAACTTACCAGTCATATCGCTCGTCACACTTTTGCCACAACCGTAACATTAAATAATAATGTACCTATTGAAACTGTATCAAAAATGCTAGGACACTCTTCAATAAATATGACTAAAATTTATGCCCGACTTTTGGATAAAAAAGTTGGTAAGGATATGGAGCATTTGAATGGGAAGTTTTGACTTCAATTAAAACAAAATATTTGCACATATTTTTTTTTCACTCTTTTGATAAAATATATTAATTAAGAACATCAAAAGGTAAATTATCAACCATTAATTATAATTCTAAACTCTGAAATTAATTAGATTTTTTTCTCTCCGATCTTTGAGCAATAGAATAGTTTTTGTTAAAAAACTCCTCAGTATTATCAATATATTTTGCAATCAAGCCACTTGTGTTTTTTCTAAGTCCCATGATTATCAATTCAAACATTTTATCAGCAGAGGGTGCTTTATCAATTTCTTTACTACTTTTAGCATCAGCTTGTAAACTTGTAGCCCAGTCAATATTCAAGTGTTGTGAACTACCACTTTTTAATGGGGTTTTTGCTTCAATGATTAACCTTCTAATATCAAATGGAGTTAGCGGTAATGCAGAATCAGGAATAATATTATAACTATTCTCACAATAAAAATTAAATGCTGTTGAGTGAAACACTACACCATAATAATGAATTTGTTGTTCAAGTATATATGCGTCAATAATAGGTTGTCCGAAATATAAATTTCTTTCTTTATCAATCGTAATCAAACCATGAGCAATTGCTCCTTTTAATGGAAGAGTGTTTTTCATTGAATCTGCCATAATCCAACTAACAACCATTATAAAAG
>CAYUWD010000100.1:0-13896 GCA_964448235.1 uncultured Bacteroidales bacterium
ATGCTCCGGGACCCTTGGAGTCGGCCTCCCGTTAGGGTGGGCGACGGTCGTCGAATGCCAGACCACCGCGCAGGGTATCAAGAATCGGAAGGGACGCCTTGGTAGATTCGGGCCATACGGGTTGCTGCGCTGGCGACGATCCGGCGTAGTTCGGGCGGTTGGATCGCCTCGGCCTTGTCGCCCTAGCCTAGAATCCACCAGGAGATTTCATGTAGGGCTGAAACGGTTGCACGATACAAGAGCGACCCGTCGTCGGTGAACTGGGTCCTTTGGGTCGGGTGCCATGAGACCTCGGCAACATTGGTGGCGACGAGCGGCGAGAAGCGGATCAGCACCTCGGAGTCGGGGCCCGACTCGGCTTAATGATAATAATATACATACGAAATATTTTACTGTGGCATTTGCATCAATCCTTTTTGGAATGTATTTTATCATTATTCACAAAAATATTTTCTCACATGTGGTAGGTTATCTTATCATAGAAAACGGAATTTTTCTGATGTCGTTGGCAGTAGGTAGCACAATGCCAATGATGGTAAACTTGGCTATCTTACTCGATGTTTTGATGGGCGTTTTAGTGCTTGGAATATTTATTAATCATGTTGGTGACACTTTCAAAAGCATTGAAATTGACCAATTATCAAAACTTAAAGATTAGCAAAATGTTATTAGGATTTATCATATTATCAATCATTTTAAGTTTAGTTATTTTTCTTGTTAAGAACAATCGTGTAACTAAATTTTTGTCGAGTTTATTTTTATTATCATTATTCACAATTATTGCTTTTGCCTATATAAATATTGAACAAATAAATTCTATTTATTATAAATTTGATAATTTAGGATTACTTATGGCTTTTATATTAGGTATTTTAAGTGTAGCAACTTTTTATCATAGCCAATTATACTTAAAAAGTCATCAGTTTAGCAATAAGCAAGAAGCAATATATTACGCTTCATTAATAATGCTAATAACCTCTATGATGAGTGCTTATTTTGCTGAAAATATTGCGGTTATGTGGGTGAGTATAGAGGCAACTACCTTATTTGTGTCCATTTTAATATTTCACGAAAGAAGCAAAGATGCTCTTGAAGCTGCTTGGAAATATTTGTTTGTTTCATCAGTAGGTATTGCTTTGGCTTTTATTGGAATTTTATTTTTAAGTATTACTGCAAGTAATAATGGAATTACCGATTTAAGTTTGTCTCATTTATTGACAATATCTCAAATGATGAGTCCTATTTGGTTAAAAATGGCTTTCCTTTTAGTGATAACTGGATTTAGTGCAAAAATGGGTTTGTTTCCCTTACATACCGTAGCTGTTGATGCACATACAGTAGCACCACCGCCAATAAGTGCTTTTATTTCAACTACTTTAATGAATGTTGGTTTTCTTGGTATTTTTAGAGTTTTTACTATTATCTCTCAAACAGAAGTTTTGCATTGGGCTCAAAATGTTTTATTAATTGCAGGAATTTTGTCTGTATTTATGTCTGCTATTCAATTATTGAAGATCAAACATTATAAGAGGATGTTTGCTTTTTCGAGTTTAGAGCATATGGGAATTGTCGCACTTGGCTTAGGAATTGGTGGTATCGGATATTATGCAGCAATTTTGCATATTGTGTTTCATTCTTTTGTAAAAGCTGGGTTATTTTATCAAATTGGGCAAGTTCATCAGTTTTATAAATCTTATTGGATAAGAGATGTTTCAGGATATTTCAAACGAAATCCTATTGGCGGTCTGGCTATGGTTTTAGGAGTAATTTCTATTTTAGCTATCCCACCTTCAGGATTATTTGTCAGTGAGTTTTTAATCTTTAAAGCTATGTTTGTGGCAAAACATTATTACATTGGGATTTTTGTTTTGATACTACTTACCGTAATTATTTATTCATTTAGCAAAAATGCTTTTCATCTTTTATATGATGAGGATAAGATTGCTGAAACAGAAGTTGTAAAAGCAAATCCTTATGAAACCATTTCACAATTTGTACTGTTTGGTTTGGTAATATATTTAGGAATAAATCCACCAGAATTTTTTACAGATTTAATCAATTCAGCTATTGCGATTTTAAATTAAAAACTATGGATATATTAAGAATAAAAAATAATCAAACTGTTAAATTAAATGAGATAAATATTTTGTCTTACGATAATTTCTCTGCCATAGTTTTAGATTTGCTAAACGATAAACAAAAGCATTGTGTATCGTATTTAGCTTATCGTTATGGTGCTGATTTGCAATTTATTATGGCTATTGCTGATGATCTTAATCATGATATTATAATTCTATCGCACATTTTAAAAGCGAAAGAAAAACAAGAATTAAATTCGCTTACACAGAATATTTTTGCTCTTCATATTTTTGAACGTGAGATCTTTGAGAATTTCGGAATCAATTTCATCAGTCACCCTTGGCAAAAACCAGTAAGATTTCCTCATAATCGTGCTAATCAGAAAATGCAAATTAATGATTATCCGTTTTACAGTATCAAAAGTGAAGAATCGCACGAGGTAGGAGTAGGGCCAATTCATGCAGGAATTATTGAGCCTGGACATTTTAGATTTATTTGTAATGGTGAAAATGTTTTGCATCTCGAAATTCAATTGGGTTGGCAACATAGAGGCATTGAGCAATTGTTTTTAAATAAAAAACAAGGTTTGCAAAGAAATTTGTTAGCCGAAAATATTTCTGGCGATACAGTAATTGGTCATTCTACAGCTTTTTCACAAGTAATAGAGGCATTGTCTGATAATAAAATTAGTGAGCAAATACAAATTGAACGTGCTTTGGCAATGGAATTAGAACGAATTGCTATTCATACTGGTGATATTGGTGCTTTGTGTATTGATGCGGCATATCATTTGGGAGCAAATGTTTTTGGAATTTTACGAACAGCCATTATTAATTTTACTCAATTTTGGTGTGGTAATCGTTTTGGAAAGAGTTTGGTGCGAACAGGTGGAACTCATTTTCCATTTACCGAAGAACTAAAAGTAGAATTGCTGGAGGTTTTAGCTAAATTTGAAAAACAATTTGAGGAAATGGCTTATTTAACTTATCGTTTGCCAAGCATTCAAAATCGTTTCGATTTTGTTGGGACAATAACTAAAGAACAAGCTCAACTAATTGGATGTGTTGGACTTAATGCAAGAATGTCGGGTATTCCAAAAGATATTAGGGTTTCTCACCCAAATAAGGCTTATGAAAAATTTCCTTATCAAACAATTACCGTAGAAAAAGGAGATGTTTTTGGGCGTTTTTTACTAAAAAAGAAAGAAATACGAAGGTCTATTGCATGGATTAGAAACCTCATGGCAAATTATAATTTTGACGTTTCAAACGATGAAAAACCAGACTATAATTTAAAACTAAAACCAAATAGCTTTGGTATTTCGTTAAACGAAACATGGCGAGGTGAAGCTTGTCATTGTGCAATTACAGATGATAATGGAGAATTAAAACATTATAAAATAAAAGATCCTTCCATGCATAATTGGAAAGCATTGGAATTGTCATTAAGAAATGTGGAAATATCTGATTTTCCTATTAATAATAAAAGTTATAATTTGAGTTATTGTGGAAATGATTTGTAAGAAATACGTATTTGCGACGAAGAATGAAAGAGCAAAATGTTAGCATAATTATTTTTAGTTCACAAAAACTTTTAAACAAAAAGAAAAATGATAAGAGAAGGCAAAATAATATATCATAATGGGAAACAATATATCCCTGATGTGCGAAATGTAAATTTAAGACCTCCATTTCGTGGAAGACCTGAAATATCTATGGCAAAAGTTGACGAACAAGCTTTGATAGATATTTGTCCTTTGGGTGCAATTTCGACAAATCCGGTAAGTCTAGATATGGGGAAATGCGCTTTTTGTGGCGAGTGTGCTTTTGCTTTTCCAGAGAAAATAAAATTTACGACCGACTATATAATTTCAACCAACAAACGTGAAAATCTGATAGTAAAAGAAGGGGAAACTCATCGAATTATGTATGATAAAGATGCTATTAGAAAGGAAGTTAAAAAGGCTTTTGGTAGATCGTTAAAATTACGACAAGTTTCAGCTGGTGGAGATAATTCGTGCGAAACAGAATTGGGTGCTGCTGGAAATGCTAACTTTGACATGGGACGTTATGGTATTGAGTTTGTCGCCTCGCCTCGTCATTCAGATGGCATTGTTCTTACAGGTCCTATTTCTGAAAATATGGCTGGTCCTTTACGTATTGTATATGATGCTATTCCTGAACCAAAAATATTTGTTCTTTGTGGCGTAGATGCAATTAGTGGAGGCGTTTTCGCTGATGCCGAAGCTATTGATAGAAGTATATTGAAAGATATAAAAGTAGACTTATTTATACCTGGAAATCCTTCACATCCATTAACAATCGTAAATGCATTATTAGATTTGACAAGATGATTAAACCTGAATTATTTAAAATTAACTTTATATTTAAATCTCCATTGTCAAAGTTTTGATATTTGTAAAATCAGATTTGTTTAGCTGTTTTCCGTTATAGGTAAGTGTTTCGCTTAGTTTTAGGCTGTGTTTTTTGATTCCGTTGCTAAAGTATAGGGTGATATTGATGTAATCTTTCATAAATACATCTATATTTTCCAGATTTACAGCAATTTTACCTTCAATCATTGTAGAAATTTCCTGTTGGAATAAGGGATTGTTCCCTTTTTGACCAAATACAACATGTGAACCATCATGTCTGATAAATAGTGCTTTCAAGGGCTGAAAACTCTCTTCAAATAACTTTGCAGGGAAAGAAATTTCGATTTTATAATCTTTTTCAACTATGTTTCCTGCGTTTCGAATTAAAAATTTAGGATAGAAACTCATTGATGAGTATTTTCCACTACTTAATACAGGTAAGCCATTTGTATTATATACGCCTAAGAATTCAAGTTCACATTCGCTAAGTTTACCATATAACATCCTGACTTCAGATTCATCTAAAATAACAGCTTTATTTTTTTGCCATTTGTAGTATTTTGAATCATTAAACATGTGAGGTTGACCGTTATTTGCTGGTATTTCAAATTGATAAAGAAATTTGCCCGTTTCTATTTCAATTGGAGTGAATTTTAAATCTTTAATAGGGGAGTCAATTTGAGATTGAATCTCATGAGTAAGCCAATCAAGACTTTTATTAAATCCGGTAATGAAATCGAATTTATCAGCACGGCTTCTTTTAGGATAAATGCCATAAATGATTTTACCACCTCCTGAATTTGCCAATGCGCATATCTTTTTTGCCATACGACCCATAGAGTTTGGGCTAGAATCAAATTCGCTGCCTTTAATAAAGACAAAACTTGAATGCATACGGGTTTTATCCGTAATCAGGTTTTTGTAAAACTCAATATTAATGTTATTTGGCATATTCATATTGCAAAAATAAAAAAAATAGCTGATTTTAGGCTTGTTGAAAAATAAATTACTCAAGGATTTTTTTATTTATTATTTCTTAGTACTTTTGTATCAAGATTGGTTCTTAACAGATTAAAAGGGAATCCTGTGAAAGTCAGGAACTATCCCCGTAGCTGTAATCCCGATGCTTAGGCATTGAATTTTCAACAGGAACCACTGTCCAAACTCAAAAATGGACGGGAAGGTGTTGAAAATCGGGAAAGTCAGAAGACCTGCCGATTGATTGTTTTGTAGCTTTCGGGTGGAAAGGCAAGAGTATCAAAACTATTCTTACAAATCTCCTCGATAGCATTTATGAATATGTAACATTTAGGTTCTTTGGTTGTTGTTTATGTAATCAGTTTGTCGCTTTGTGGATCATCGGTCACCCGTCATCGGTCACCCGTCATCGGTCACCCGTCATCGGTCACCCGTCATCGGTCACCTGTCATCCGTCATCGGCCATCTATCGCCCGTCAAACTATTTGCATAAAACTCCAATAGATCTAAGTAATTAAAAATTAAATGAAAAAATTAACGCTATCTATTATCATTACTGTGATTACCGGGTGTAGTATTTTTGCACAGTATATTTCGGAGGTCCTTGAGTATGTTCCGGCTCCGGGACAATTTATTAATACAACACCATGGGGTGATTCAGATTCTCCTGCGAGTATTATAGGAGGAGTAAATGGGACACTTTCGCTTGGAGCCTTTGGAGGATATGTGATTTTTAAGTTTGAAAATCCGGTAGAAAATGATAGTGACAATCCTTATGGAATAGATTTTACAATTTTCGGGAACTATGCGGGCAGTGTTTCTGAACCTGCAACTGTTTATGTAATGAAGGATGAAAATCAAAATGGCATTGCTGATGATACTTGGTACAAACTTGCAGGAAGTGACTCTTATTTTTCAAGTACAATCAATGATTACTCAGTAACATACACAAATCCAAAGACAGAAACAGCAAACGATATTTATTGGACAGATAATTATGGTGGTTCGGGTGCTGTTTATACAAATATTTATCATACTCAGCCATATTATCCGGATGAATCGATGTTTCCGGATATATCAGAAGATGAATATACATTGACAGGTGAAAAAATTGTCGGGCGAATGGATAAAAGTACACTTTCGTTTATAAAGTCAAAAAAACGAGTTTTCGGGTATGCCGACAATAACCCAAAAGGACAAGAACCATATACAATCCCTGATAATCCTTACACTGCTGAAAATGAGAATTCCGGTGGTGACGCATTTGATATTTCATGGGCAGTAGATTCAGAAGGTAACTATATCGAAATAGATGAGATCGATTTTGTGAAAGTTCAGAATTCTATGCTGGAAGATGCTGGCTGGTTGGGTGAAGTATCAACAGAAATACTTGGAGCAATAGATGTTGAGCCCAATACCACTATTGACGGAAATATAGATTTGTTGGTGATTAAAGATTTAGCAGATACTATTCCGGCATCTGATTATCAACTTGAAGTTTATACCTTTAAGTCCGGTAGAATCAAAGAAGATATGGAAATTGATTGGACAACCATTAGTGGAGATGTTTACGTTGATGAGAATAATGTTTTAAAGATAAATTCTGAAGGAGAGATTAGTGTCTCGGGTAAAATTAGTGGTAACGAAGAGACAATTGTTACAATTGAAACTTATGCCTTTGGTGAAAATGATATCATTGATTATGGTAAAGAAATCACATTTAGAGTTTATCCATCACCTGTAAAAGATTTTATTTCTGTTGAAACAGAAACTCTATTCAATATTTCAATATATAATACATCAGGTCAGTTAGTTTTTGAGATATCTGACCAAAATCCTGGCGAGAAAATCAATATTGAAAGTCTTGCATCAGGTATATATCAATGCAAAATCAGTTGTAAAGATGAAATGTCAACTGTTCGTATAGTTAAGATATAATGTTTCGAAAGCTTGTTTTCATATTATTTGTAGTAATTTCTATTAAGGGGTTTACTCAGGGTATTCAGGATTCTGTTTATATGTTGCCATCTGCTACGGTAAGTGCTGAGAAAGTATTTCAGAAAGAGCAAGCAGGTATGAAGGAGACAAAACTGGATACTTTGATTCTTGCTCAAAAAATTAATTTATCATTATCAGATTTATTATCAGAAAATACTCCGGTTTTTATTAAGAATCATGGGAGAGGAGCACTTTCAACTGCATCATTTCGTGGGACAGCACCATCACATACTAAAGTCGTCTGGAATGGAATGCCTTTAACAAATCCCATGGCAGGAATGGTTGACTTTTCTCTGATTCCGGTATATGTTATTGACGAGATTTCGCTAAATCACGGAACTGCATCAATTGTTGATGGTAGTGGAGGATTAGGAGGTTCTGTCAATATTTCTAATTCGGTTGACTGGAACGATAAGTTTAATCTGAAATATCTTCAGTCTGTTGGTTCATATAATTCTTTTGATGAGTATCTGAGTGTTAGTGCAGCATGGAAAAAAATAAGTTTAAAAACCAGACTATACCATACTTATTCAAAAAATGATTTTACTTTTATCAACCGTGGAATCGGAGATATTAATCCTGAAACCGGTGAAATAGTTAACCCACTTGATACGAATTCAAGTGCTGATTACATTAAATATGGTGTTCTTCAGGAATTTTACTACAGACCCAATATGAAAAACCTTATTTCAGCAAAGTACTGGGGGCAATTTTCAGATCGTACAATCCCAAGAGCAACAAGTTATGAGGGCCCAGATAATTCAAACCTTAATTCACAACAGGATATTGACCATAAACTTGTGTTAAATTGGACATATTTAAAGGAAAAATCTAAGTTGAGCATCTTAGGAGGTTATTCCGGTAAAGATTTGTTATATACACTTATGAATAATGTTTCGGGTGTTGGATACTATCCAGCAATTTATTCTGTAAGCCATAATGATACATATTCTGGTGATGTAAAGTATCAGTATCAGTTTAACGAGAATTATAGTTTTTCAGCAGGTAGTAATTATTCTTATAATTCAGTGAGTTCAGTTGACACAGTAGTTAATGGTGGTTATGATGTATTCCGTTCTGAGATTTCGAGTTTTATTAACTTGTCAGCAAATCCAATAAGCAAATTGAATATTAATTTCATACTCAGACAGAATATTGTCGATACTGATTTTATTCCGATTATTCCATATTTTGGTTTAGATTACAGGATTTTAGAGGATCATGATTTGATATTTAAAGCTAATGTCGCCCGAAATTATAATGTTCCATCTCTTCATGATTTATACTGGCAACCGGGAGGTAACCCGGAGCTTTTACCTGAAGAGGGAATAAGCTATGAGGCTGGTTTAGAATATAGAAAGAATTTGGATAAATTCAGTTTGGCTTCAGAAATTACGGCATATCATTCCGATATTAATAACTGGATTTTGTGGCTACCTAGTTTTAGGGGTTATTGGGAACCCAGAAATATTGATAAAGTTATTTCTCAAGGATTTGAAATTAATGCAAAACTTGATTTTAGAATCAAGATGTTCAAATTTAGCATTATCGGTGCGTATTCGTACACAAGTTCAAAGAATTATGGCGACCCATTAGTATGGGGCGATGAATCTTATGGAAAACAATTGGTATATGTACCTCTCCATTCTGGAAATTTGTTAGCAAGAGTTATGTTCAGAGGTTTTTATTTTTCATTTCAGCATAATTCATACAGCGAAAGGTTTACAACATCAACCAACAATATTACGCAAAGAGATTGGCTTTATCCATATTTTATGAACGATGTGATTTTTGGTTGGCATACGACATTTGATAAAATGAATTTCTCAACGGAGTTTAAGGTATATAATTTATTTAATGAGACATATCATTCTGTTCTGTACAGGCCAATGCCGGGGCGTAATTATGTACTAAGTTTAATGTTTGAGTTTTAGTTTGAAAAGAAAAACGCACATATTACTGTTTTCGTTTATCATGATATCCCTTATGTCATGCATGAAAGATGATGAATTGTGGGAGAACACTAAACCTGTAATTAAAACTCCATACAAAGGCCTATATATTGTTAACGAAGGCAATTATATGTATGGAAATGCCTCACTGTCATATTATTATATTGAGAGTGAAGAAGTGCATAATGATGTTTTTTTTAATACAAATTCACTTCCACTTGGGGATGTTGCACAATCGATGGTAATTAGAAACGGGCTTGCTTATGTTGTAATAAATAATAGTGGTAAGATTTATATTCTTGATGCTAATACATTTGAGTATAAAGGCAAAATTACTGGTCTTAATTCACCTAGGTATATCCATTTTATTAGCGATACAAAAGCATATGTAACTGATTTGTATGGCAAGTCTATTGCTATCGTTAATCCACAAGCTATGGAGATTACAGGTAGTATAGATGTTTCGACTAGTGATAATCAGTTTTACAGGCATTCAACAGATCAGATGGTACAATTTGAGAATTTAATCTTTACTAATTGCTGGAGTTATGATAATCAGATTTTGGTAATTGATTCTGAAACTGATGAAGTCGTGGATTCAATTCAGGTTCAAGAGCAACCTGCAGCATTGGTGTTGGATAATTATGGAAAGATTTGGACAATTACTGATGGCGGATATACAATGAATGGGACAACAAGTACTCCGGCATTAATAAAGATAGATGCAGAAACTCGCGAGATTGAAAGAACAATTTATTTTAACAATACTGACCATCCAATAGAACTAAAACTCAACGGAGCAGGAGACAGGTTATATTTTTTAAATAGTGATGTCTATACAATGGATGTCATCACTGGGTCGGAACCAGAGTTATTTGTCGAAAGCCCTTATGAAACAGTTATTGGTGGTTATTATGGGCTGGCTCTTGACCCTATAACGGATGAGGTATATGTTGCAGATGCTATTGATTTTGTGCAGCAGGGTGTTATATATCGATATACTTCAAATGCAGAACCTGTTGACACGTTTAAAGTTGGAATTGTTCCTGGTGAATTTTGCTTTAAGTACTAAACACCCATCGGAACATCCATAATCAGTACTTTGCTCCCTTCTGATATTTTTAAATTGATTTTGTCTGTATCCCAAATACCAATACCATCACGTTTTTCGAGTTTCTCGTCTTCAATAATTGCACTTCCTTCAATAATAAAAATGTATGCACCATTGTTCTGTTTTTTGATATCATATTTAATCTCTGAGTCAGAGTTAAACTCGCCGAGATGAAACCATGCATCCTGATGTATCCACGTGCCTTTGTCTTCTGGATCTGGAGACACAACTTGAAGGAATTTGTTTTTCATTTCTTCTTTTTTTAGACTGATTTGCTGATATCTTGGTTCAACATTTTTTATTTTGGTAAATAACCATATCTGCAAAGTGTTTGCATCAATATCCGGATTTGCATTGAATTCGGAATGTTGTACTCCGGATCCTGCACTCATAACCTGAACATCGCCTGCATTAATAACTCCATGATTTCCCATACTGTCCTTATGTTCTAAAGCTCCTGAAATTGGAATAGTAATTATTTCCATATTATCATGAGGATGAGTTTCAAAACCCATTCCACCTTCAATAATATCATCATTAAGTACTCTCAGCACGCCAAAACGTGTTCTATCAGGATCATAATAACCTGCAAAACTAAATGTATGAGTTGCTTTTAACCAGCCATGGTTTGCAAAACCTCTTGTATTTGATTTGTGAATTGTTTTTTTCATCCTTAGCTCTATTTATTTTATAGAGTAACAAATGATTTAAAATTAGGTTTGATTACAAAAGTTAAAAACTCTTAATAAATTTTTGCAAAACATCTTTTGTTATGCTCCACTCAGAGAGTAATTCATTCAATGATTTTTTTAGCTTGCTAATTTGCTTAGACTTAGCTTCTTTTTCCATTTTTATAGCAATTGCAGAGATTACTTCAAGACATAGATTTAAAGATGAGCCTTTTAGGGAGTGTGTTAATCTACTTATTAAATCTAAATCAAGTTTTTCTTTTTCTATTTCTTCTTTCAGTTCTATAACTTGTCTTTCAAATTGATCTGGAGCTGCAATTAAAAGTTTTTCAAGTATGTTTTTGTTGTTGTTTATTCTACTAAGTAGAAGCTTATGGTCAAAATAAATATTGTTTTTTTGATTTGGTTTGTTTTGATGGACGTGTTGTTTGATTTTATCAAAGAGTTCTTCTTTTATAATAGGTTTGCTGATAAAATTAACCATCCCTGCTTTGAGACATTTTTCTTTTTCAGATGTAATAACTCCAGCTGTTAATGCTATAATTGGAATTTCTTTAGTTTTAGGAATTTCTTTAATCTTGATTGTTGCCTCAATTCCATCCATCACAGGCATCTGAATGTCCATTAAAATAAGATCCGGTATTATTTCACTTGTCTTTGAAATTGCTTCTTTTCCATTTTTTGCTTCAAAGAGTTCAGAATTTGGCATAAACTCAGTTAAAAGAGTTTTTATAAAGATCATATTGAGCTCCACATCTTCAACTATTAATATTTTTAGTTGTGTATCTTGATTTTCATGTTTCTCATCATTACAATTATCAATGGGTAATTTATTTTGCTTTAAAGTAATTTTATTCAGCAACTCAATAATGATGCGTTTTTTTATTGGTTTACGAATTTGAAAACATATGTTACTGTTGTTACATGTTTCGGACAATTCAGCTTCTTGGTCAACTAATGTGTTATGCATTAGTATTGCAGGGAGATCTTTTTTCTTTAGATTTTTATCTTTTCTAATAATATTTACAGTTTCATTGCCATTTAGTTTAGGTAAGTCGTAATCGATAAATAAGATATCATATTTTGTGCTTTCAAGAGTTTTAATAGCATTTTCACCTGAATTAGTTATTACACTACAAATATCTAAAGAAGTAAGAATATTGCTAACTATTTCAGCGTTTCTATTATTATCATCTACAATTAAGGCATTTGAGAAATGCTCGGAGAAACTTTGAGTAAGATCATTTGTAGGATGAACATTTGTGTTAAATTCAAAATAGAATTTTGAACCAACACCGGGAGTACTATCAAACATTATTTTCCCACCCATTAAATCAACAAGAAAATTAGATATTATTAATCCTAAACCGGTACCTCCATATTTTCTTGTTGTAGATGTGTCTGCCTGACTAAAAGCTTTAAAAAGTTTATGCTTATTTTCTTTTGAGATTCCAATTCCTGTATCACGTATTGTGAATTTTATAATCCCTTTATCAATAAGTATTTTCTCATATTTGACAGTTAACTCTACTTCTCCTTTTTCTGTAAATTTAATTGCATTACCAAGCAGGTTTAATAATACTTGTTTAAGTCTAGTTGGGTCAGCGTCTATGTATATCGGAACATCATCAGAAACACTTAATAGTAGTTCAAGTTTTTTCTTTTCTGCTTGAAAATTAACAATTTCAATTGCTTCCTCAACTAAGTTGTGAACATTGGTTTTAATATTTGATAATTCCATTTTACCAGCTTCAATTTTAGAAAAATCAAGTATGTCACTTATAATTCCAAGCAATGACTGTGCAGATAAGTTAATATTATCTGTATAAGTTTTTTGTGTTTCAGATAGTTTTGTTCTTAATAGAAGTTCTGAAAAACCAATGACCCCGTTTAATGGGGTTCTTATTTCATGTGACATGTTTGCTAAAAATTCTGATTTAGCTTTATTTGCTGATTCTGCTTGTTCTTTTGCTTTAATTAGTTCTAATTCCAGCTTTTTTCTTTTTTCTATATCTCTACTGATACCAACTACCTCAATCTCCTTTTCTTTATTATAACGCAATTTTGTAGATGCTTCTACCCATATGTATTTCCCATCTTTGGTCGGTTGCTGTATTTCTGTAATAACAAAGTCTTTTAATCCGGGATTATTTAAAAAGCGAGGAAGCATCTTATCTTTAATCTTTAGAAACTTTAGATAGGATTCCTTACTTAATGCATCTTCAATATTTTGATTTATAGCTTCTTCAACAGTAAGTCCTCTTAATTGTTTGACAGAAGGGCTTATATAAGAGAACTTATCTTTTTGCAGATTGTATATCCATATTACATCTGAAGCTGATTCACTAATAAAACGGAATTTTTCTTCACTTTCAGCAAGTAAATCAAGTGTTTGTTTTTTATCAAAAATATCCCATGTAATATCAGCAAGATATTCTACAAGTTTTACATCTTCGTATGTGTAAGGACTTTTTTTGTTTCCAACACCTAAAATAGCTTTGATTTTGTTGTCTCTTATTACAGGTACAATTAGTTCTCTCTCTATTGTGGCATGACCTTCTGGCATACCTTTTTTGTTTGTTTCGTTTTTATAGTCATTATGTATTACGGTTTTTCTTAATCTTGCTGCATCTGCCCAAATTCCAGCATTTTTTATAGGATAATGTGGCATTATAGCATCAGCATGACAAAATTCTTTTAAGGTTGCAGATGAAT
>CAYUWD010000101.1:0-13827 GCA_964448235.1 uncultured Bacteroidales bacterium
GATGATTATAGGTTAGCATGTAACTCTCCATGTAAAGATATAGCTAAAGATACATTAAATTATTTTCCGGATTTTGATCTAGCAGGTATGCCAAGATTTGCAGATGCAGGATATGATTTAGGAGCTTTTGAAATCCAATCTGCAGTTCCTGTTGACTTAGGTGATGATGTATCAGTATGCGAAGGAAATACAGCAATTCTTGATGCTGGAGCAGATTATAATTCATATCTGTGGTCGACAACTGATGATACACAAACAATTGAGGTTTCTGATGCGGACACCTATTCTGTAACAGTAACAAATGAATATCTTTGTGAAGCAACAGATGAGATAGCTCTAACTGTAAATCCATTACCTGTTGTTGATTTAGGTGATGATGTTTCAATTTGTGAAGGAAATACAACAATTCTCGATCCTGGAGCTGGTTACGAATCATATTTGTGGAGCACAACTGACGAAACACAAACAATTGAGGTTTCAGTTTCTGACACTTATTCTGTAGTAGTAACAAATGAATATCTTTGTGAAGCAACAGATGAGATAGTTCTAACTGTAAATCCATTACCTGTTGTTGATTTAGGTGAAGATCAAACAATAAATAACACACAATCAATTGACCTTGATGCAGGTGAATTTGAAGGGTATTTATGGAGTACAGATGAAACTTCACAAACAATAACTGTTGATGGTGCAGTTTTAGGTGTTGGAGTTTTTGATTATTCTGTTACTGTTACAGATGTTAATACTTGTGAAGGTGTAGGCGAAATTCAAATAACAGTTGAAGATGCTGTAGGAATTAATAAACTAAATATACAAGAAACAGCAGTTTATCCTAATCCAAACAATGGTATCTTTAATGTTGAAACTATCGGTAATGTCCAAATTGTAGATATTACAGGCAGAGTTATTAAGAATATATCAGTTAATGGTATTGCCACAATTGATATATCTAGTTATCCAAATGGTATTTATATCCTTAAAGTTTCAAATACAGAAGAAACTAAAGAATATAAAGTTTTTGTGAACTAATTTATATAGATTAAATACTTTTATTAAAGCTGCCTTATTAAGGCAGCTTTTTTATATTAATTATAAAAAATATAAGTCCTTTACTTCCTGTTAATAAAATACATTCCGAAAATAGCTTTTATAATTTATAATTTATTATATTTACTACGATAAAACTGACTTTTATTTCTATAAAACGATAATTACTAATTAAAATATTTAACCATGGCAAAAAAAAATAATACTCAACAATTAGACTCCAAAAGCCTTGATGCACATGTAGTACAAGTACTTGCTGATAAAAGACGTTTTGAAAATGTATTTCAATCAGTTTCCAGAATGATTTTAGGAAATCATGATTTAATTGAAAAGGTTAATGTAAATGGGCGTAATACCTATGATTTTAAAATTTTTAGAACAGGAAAAAAGCATATTATTGGTATGTTTGATGAAATCAATAGTTTTGTTTCATATGTTAAAGATGCAGCAGAAAATGGGTCATCAAAAGAAATGGCTTTTGTTTTAATTGGTGAACCAGGAAATGGAAAAACATTCTTTGTTGATCACTTAAGTAGCTTATACAGACATTTTATAGGAATGCCTGAAAATCGACGATATAGTTTTAAATTTAAAGATCTTGATAAATTGGGTGGTTATGGTAAAATTAAATATATCGAATCCCAAACATATGAAGATCCAATGATATTGGCAATGAATCTATACGATGATAAAACAGATAATATAAAGTACTTAAAATTAAATGGTTATACTGATGGAAAAATAAAAAAAATATATCAAAATTATAGACCTTTAGGTTCTTGTTCATATTATATCTTAAATCAAATAAAAGATTTTTGTAATAATGATATTAAAAAAGTATTAGAATTTATCGAAATATTTCCTGTTCCTGTTAGTGAATCTAGAGGAACCCTTACTGGAAAATATGCTGCAAAAGATAAAATTACCTCTTCAGCTACCGATTTAATTGGAGATGAATCAATTACTAGACTTTTACATGTTACAGATACTGATAATCCTTATAGATTCGATTTAAGAAGAGGAGCTTTAGCACGTGTTGCAGGAGGAGGAATTCATTTTGCTGACGAAATATTTAAAAACAAAAAAGACCTTGTTCAAGTTTATTTGGGTGTTATTCAAAATAGAACTATTGAATTAGAAGGCTATAAATGGCCTCTTGATACTCTAATTATTGCCACAAGTAATAATGCGGAATTTGCTCGATTTTTAGAAGAAAAAGAACAAGCTCCTATAATTGACCGTTGTAGGTTAACATATATGTCTCATAATACTAACTATAAATTACAGCAAGAATTAACAGCATATTCTATTGGTAGTCAAAAAAGAACCACATTTACTGATGAAGCATTACACATAGATCCTAATCTTAATTATGCCATTTCTGTTGCTTTTGTTCTATCCCGAATGCCAGCAAGTGATAAATTAACACCTGTTGAAATGATGAAATTGGCTGCTGGGGAAATTGCCGGTGAGAAAAGTATTAAAACACTCAGCGAAGTAATAAATGACCTAAATTCTGACCCAGACATAACTAAAAGATTTGGTCAAAAGGGATTAGGACATAGGGATTTAGGGCGATCGCTTCAGGTATTACTTGAACGATCCGAAACTCAAGAAGGAAAATGCATGTATGCTGGTGATGTGTTTAGAGCTATAGAATCTGTTATACTTGACTATGTGCAAGAACCTAATGACAGAACAAAGTTCTTTAATGATATTAAGATTGCAAAAGAACTATATCGGAAAAATGTAATGACAACCATTTTTAATGCATATATGGACGAACCAAATGCAATCGAAAAAGATGTCCTTAATTATGTTAATATGATTATTGGTATCGATGCGAAAAATCTTGGCGATGATAAAATATGGACATATCGTGATCCACAAACAGGAAAATTAGTTCCATTAAAAATTGATGAAAGTTTTGTTAATAGCGTAGAAGAAAGACTTGGGCTAAAAAATAACGAGCAAAAACAAAGTTTTAGAACTACAATATCTAAGATATATGGACAAAAAATGAATAATGATCCATCATACAATTTTATGGATAATAATGAGCTGGTAAAAGCTGTAACTGATGTGCGACTTAAATCTGATATTTCTGGGACAGGTAGTTTAATTGGGGCTTTATCAAATCGAACAAATGAAGAAAATCAAAAGCTATATACCAGAATGATTAATACAATGATTAAAAAACTTGGTTATTGCGAAACTTGTGCACAAAAAACTATCGAATATTTTTGTACTCATGATGATGCTAATTAATCAAGATTATTTATAGTTCAGTTGATAGAATATTATAAATAATTTATGATATGAGTAATAAAGATATAGAAAAATATAAAGACCTTAAAAAACGTGGAATGTCTAGTGAACAAGACAACTTGATTAATCAGGAACTAGAAATTTGTAAAAAAATCGAAAAACAAAAAATACGTTATAGCAATAAAAAAGACTTTATTGATAATGAAAATATCTATTCCAAATCTGATCAAGAATTATTTATCTCTTTGAATAAAAATGATTATATAATAAAGCTTTTTACAATTGATGAATTATTAGATAGAGATAAACAACGCGAAGAAGATGGTTTTCCTAAAAGAATTCGTTTAGGAAAATTTATTAAACCTTTAAAAGAGAAAAAAGAAAAGATTGTTGTTGTTCCCTCAACAACCGAACCCAAATTCTATCACGATGAAAGCATTACAGAAGATGGAGAAGAAAGTACTGGTGGTGCAGGTGAAGGAGAAGAAGGAGAAGTTATTGGAGAACAACAAGCTGAACCACAACAAGGAGAAGGAGAAGGACAGGGTGCAGGACAAGGAGAGGGAGCTGACCATGATTTAACAGAAAATGCTTTTGATCTGGGTAAAGTAATAACTGAAAAATTTGAACTACCTAATCTAAAGACTAAAGGGAAAAAACTATCGACAAATAAATACACCTATGATTTAACAGATATAAATAGAGGTTTTGGTCAGATTTTAGATAAAAAGGCAACTGTTAAAAAAATCCTTGAGACAAATATTATTCTTGAAAATATTATTCTAGGTGAAGAATTTTCTCCTGAAAACTTGATTCTTAATCCTCAAGACGAAGTTTATAGAATACTCTCAAAAGAAAAAGATTATGAAGCACAGGCAATAGTGTTTTTTATAAGAGATTATTCTGGTTCAATGATGGGAGATCCTACAGAAGCAGTAGTTACTCAGCATTTGTTTATTTATAGCTGGCTAATGTATCAATATCAAAATCAAGTTGATGTACGCTTTATTCTTCATGATACTGAAGCAAAAGAAGTTCCTGACTTTTATACTTACTATAAATCAAGTGTTGCTGGAGGGACAAATGTATACCCAGCTTATGAACTGGTCGCAGATATTATCGAAAAAGAACAGTTATATCGTGAAAATAATATTTACGTATTTCATGGTACAGATGGTGATGACTGGGAAGAAAAAGGTGTTAAAACAATTGATGCTATTAAAAGGATTCTTGTTCATATTAACAGATTAGGAATTACAGTTGCAAAAAACTCTTGGGGCAGTGATGATAGAAAAACTACTGTCGAAAAGTATATTGATCAATCGGGATTATTAAAAGAAAAAAATCATTTGATTAAAATTGATAGTTTTAGTGCTAGTAACGTTTCTGAGGAGAGAATAATAGAAGGAATAAAAAATCTAACACGTTAAGGTTTAACCCCATTTTTTATGGAATTAAGTTATTTGATATGAAATTAATAAATCAAAATACAAAAAAAATAATGGAAGGTTGTAAAGACCGTGCACGTGAGCTTGGGCTTGATATCCCTTCTGAAACTTTGGAATATGTCGTAACTAACAGAGATATGATAAATTTGTCTCCTAAAGTTATGATTCCTACATTATATAATTATTGGGTTAATGATGTCGAGGTGTTAAAAGGACAAGGACGATATAAATTATATCCATCAAATCCGTATGAAACTGTTATTAATACTCGTCCACCAATTTCTTTCTATAATGATAATAATCCTGATTGGTTAAATATTATGATTTTTTATCATGTAATTGCTCATATCGACTTTTTTAGAAATAATGTATTGTTTGAAAACACTTGGAAAGATGATTTTATTGGAAAAGCTTTAGCAGATAAGAGGCTTATAGAGTCGTTAAGATCTAAATATGGCAGATGGGTAGATTATGTTATTGAATTTGGTAGAAGTATTGATAATATTACTGGTTATTTTAATGAGTTACCAAAATTGGATTTAAACGAACAACAGGAACCAAACCATCTAATAACATATTTCATTAATGTTTTTATGCCAGAAGAGGCTAAGCTTAATGATGTCCAAATATTGAAATATATTGAAAAATATAATATCCTGATAGAACAAAATCCTAATATTGCTGATTCTGTATTTTTTGCTGATATAAAAAATACTTTTCCTGAATTTGAATCAAAATATAAAGCATACATTCCTTCAAAACAAAAATATACAGATTTGTTGGATTTTATTATTAAGCAATCTCCATTTATTAATAAAAGTAATAATCAATGGATGAAATCTGTTTTGAGTATTGTTCGTGAAACTGCTTTGTATTTTGCACCTCAATTGCGTACTAAAATAATGAATGAGGGGTGGGCAAGTTATTGGCACGAAAAAATGTTTATCGCAGATGAAAGAATAAAGGGACATGAATCACAATTTGCTAAATTGAATGCTGGTGTTACTTCTATTAGTCGTGTCGGATTAAATCCTTATGCTATTGGATTACGTTTATATAAATACATCGAAGATTCTGCAAATAAAGGAAAATTAAATTATGATTTTCAAAAAATTACTGACATACAAAACAGAAATAAATACAATAAAAAGACTGGAAATGGACAAAATTCAATTTTTAGAGTAAGAGAAATTTTTACTGATTTTAATTTTACAAATACTTTTATTAATCAAGAATTTCTGGATATCAATAATCTATTTGTTGTTGGAAAACGATTAGATAAAGAAAGAGGAGTATATCAATATTACATCAAAAGCCGCAAAGCAAAAGATTATAAAAAAATGATAATTGATTCAATGTATCATCCTCCTTTAATTAATGTAAATTTCGAAAAAACCAATGAGAAGAATTTATTTATTGAACATGTTTTTGAAGGAAAACAACTATACAAAGATTATATTGCAGATACACTTATTGGACTTGAATTTCTTTGGGGAGGTAGTGTTAGTCTCATTACAACGGAAATAGTTCCCAATAAAGATAAAAAAGACTCTGAAGAAAACTTTTTATATAATAAAGTAATGTATAAGGTAATAGATAGAAAAGTCAGTAAAACAAAAATTTAGATTATGATAAGTAGTGAAAATAATATTGAAAATTATGGCGACCTTCAAAAAAAAGCCTTAAAACTTGAAAATACATTACATAAATTATCAAATGAACTAAAAGAAAATGATTGTTTTGATAGGATGAATTTTGACGATTTCCTTTATCTAGCATCAATCCAGCCCGAAAAAGTGTTTAGAGATATATTCATGTTTTTTTATGATATGATAAATTATTATGTTCCCGAAGGAAAAGATGAATACAAGTCTAGTAAAGAAAGCATTGGCTTTATGTCTTATGATTTCAATAAGCTTTTTGTCGAAAATTGTGACGACCCTTTTTTTGCTGATAGACTTTTCTCAAATAGATTCATGAATTTAATCAATTCATTTAATGCAGGAGCTCAAAGCAACCGCATTGTATTATTTGAAGGTCCTCCAGGTAGTGGTAAAAGTACATTCTTAAGAAATTTGCTTTCAAAACTCGAAATTTATGCAAATAAACCCGAAGGTATTATGTATAAAACATTCTGGAGAATTAATTTACAAACCTTACATAAAAAATCAAAATTATACAATATTATTGATCCTCAATCTATTAAAATAAGTGATGAAGAAGGAAATGGTGAAAATGGTAAATACATAGAAATATCATGTCCAAGCAACGACCATCCAATTTTACAAATACCAAAAAAATATCGACGAAAATTGCTTGAAGATCTAATCGAAAATAAAAAAATTAAAGAAAAAATTTTTCATTCAAAAGAATACCAATGGATTTTTAAAGAAGAAGCATGTCATATTTGTCGTTCTGTTTATAATGCTCTTATTGAGCAATTTAACGACCCTTTACAAGTGCTTAGAATGATTTATGCTAAACGTATAAACTATAATAAACAATTTGGTAAAGGAATATCTGTATTTAATCCTGGAGATGAACTTTTTATTAAACCAATTTTTGATAATAATATTCAAAAATTGATTAATATGGTTTTCCCTAACGAGTCTATTAAATATGTGCATTCAAATTTAGCATATACAAATAACGGTATATATGCCTTGATGGACATTAAAGACAACAATGTAAATAGACTCGTTAGCTTGCACGGTATTATTAGTGATGGGATACATAAAGTGGAACATGTAGAAGAAAGTATTAAATCTGTATTTTTAGGTTTAGTTAATCCCGAAGATAAAAAGAACTACTCAAATGTAAAATCTTTTCAAGATAGAATTCTACATGTTAATATTCCATACATACTTGATTATGAAGCAGAAGTAAATGTTTATCTAAATAAGTTTGATAATATTGAAAGTAGATTTTTATCTGGAGTAATTGAGAATTTTGCAAAAATTATTATCTCTTCAAGAATGAAAAAAGATAGTAATACAATTAAAAAATGGCTAAAAGATATTTCAATATACAGTAAATATAATGATAAAAACTTTCTGCTGCTAAAGATGGAATTATACAAAGGATTTGTCCCTAAGTGGTTATCTGAAGAAGATATTAAAAATTTTACTAAAGATATTAGACGTTCAATACTTGCAGAGTCAGAAACAGAAGGTGTTAGCGGTATTAGTGGCAGAAATTCAATAAGTTATTTTAATAAGCTTCTGAATAAATTTGATGATCACAGCAAATTGATAACAATGCTAGACGTAAAAACTTTTTTTACCGATAGTGACGAATTAAATAAACAAATACCAACAGATTTTATAAATTCATTGGAATCAATGTATGATTATGAAATCTTACAGCAAATTAAAGAATCTATTTATTATTACAATAAGAATCAAATTCAAAAAGAAATACTTGATTACCTATTTGCGTTAAATTATGATATTGGCAACACTTTAACTAATACATATACCGGAAAAAAAATAATTGTATCAGAAGAATTATTTAATAATTTCGAATCAACAATTATTGGATTAAATGCTGGAAAAGAAAGATTTGAAGAATTTCGTAAAGATGCACAAAAGGAATTTATTACAATGACTCTAGCTGTTGAGATAAAGCTACAGGGAAAGAAAATTCATCAGACACAACAATTTTTTAAACTTTTTGATAAGTATAAACGAAATATAAAAGAAAATGCTCTTTCTGTATATATTAATAATGACAATTTTAAAAGAGCAATAAATGATTTTGACGAAACTAGTTTTAAAAATTATCCTAATAAATTAAAGTCGGACATTACCCGACTAATTAATAATTTACAAAAAAAATATTCGTATTCTGAAAAAGGGGCTATTCAAGTTTGTATATATTTAATTGATAAAAAAATATGGGAGAAATTTGAGAAATAATTTCCCAAATTTCTCCAGATTTTATTTTGAGAAGAATGCAAATACACTGTCTTTATTCATTTCTGTGACAGTCATATGAAACTTTCCATTCTTATATACAAAGTAATTATATTCTTCTCCTTTAATATTTTTGCCAGGATATCTTGTTACATTTTGAGACTTACACTTCCATATACTGTATTCTCCTTTAGAATATACTTTTACCATATTAACAGGTGAATTGTCTGCCCAAGGTAACATTAATTTTGCATTACTGCCTATCTCATATATACTTGGAGTATTAGTAGGAGTTGCAATGTCTATATTATTAATATTATTTGAGAAAGAGAAACTAACTAAAAGTAAAAAAATCGAAATTGTTGCTATTGTTTTCATGGCGTTTTAATTTTTTTATTAAACATTTTACAATAGCAATACGATTAGGCATATACCAATAATGTTAATAGAATGTTAAAGTTGTTTTTTTTTATTGAACTATATCTAAGTTTATTTTGCAACTACTGTAAGAGTAGGGTAGAAGGCTATTCGTATAAATAACGTTTTATACTTTTTTTAGGTGTTTTTTCAAATTCATTTTCTTGAATTGATATTTTATTTACTTGCATATAAGCAGGAACATCCTCATTTACTCTTTTTTGATAATTCATAAAAACCTTGTTTATTTGTTCTTCTGAAAGATTATGCTTTTGGATTCTTTCCTGTTCTGGATAAACGAGTGCAGTAATTTGACTTTTTCTACTAACAACAACACATTCACCAACTAAAGGGAAATTATTAAATTTAGATTCTATTTCTTCTGGATATACATTCTGTCCAGTGCTGGATAAAATCATACTTTTACTTCTACCTTTGATAAAAAGATAACCATCTTTATCTATAATTCCTAAATCACCTGTATGTAACCATCCATCTTTATCAAGAGCTTTTTGAGTTTCTTCTTCGTTTTTGTAATATCCTAACATTACATTTTCTCCTTTTACCAAAATTTCTCCAACTTTGCCCTCTTTTTTAGAGTCAATTTTTATTTCAAGAGAATCTACGATTTTTCCAGCAGAATACATTTTGGTAGTTTTAAAACCATCATATGTTATTAATGGACCGCATTCTGTCATTCCATAACCAATAGAGAAATTAAATCCAATTTTTCGAAGGAATGTTTCTACTTCTCTGTTCATTTTTGCTCCACCAATTACAACTTCCTTAAAATCACCCCCAAATGCAATTTTAAGTGATTTTAGAACTTTGTTATATATTAGTTTATTTAAAATCGGAATTTTTAAAATAATTTTTGATATTGGTTTGTCAAGTGATGGCTTTATTTTATTCTTGTATATTTTTTCAATAACAAGTGGGACAGAAAGGATTAATCGCGGTTTTATTTCACCAAATGCGCGTATTATTATTTGAGGTGAGGGTAATTTTCCTAAAAAAATTATTGTACAACCTAATGAAAAAGGAAATAAAAATTCAAAAGCAGCACCGTAACAATGAGCTAATGGTAAAAATGATACAATTCTATCGCCTGATTCCAGTGGCATATTTGCACGGGCATATCGCACATTTGCTGCTAGAGAATTATGACTTAACATTACTCCTTTAGGTTGCCCTGATGTGCCAGATGTGTATAATATGGCTGCTAATGTTTCATTTGAAATATGTTCTAACTTAAACTCATCTCTACCCAAAACCTTTAGGTTTTTATTATAGGCAATAAAATCCATTGTATAATCATGGACAACATTAAAATCATCTAAATAATATACTGTTTGTAAAGTATCAAATTCATTAAAATCAAGTTTTTCACATAAAAACTCAGATATAAAAAGTAGTTTTGAATCTGAATGATTAACTAACTTATAAATGTCTTTAGGTTTAAAGTCTTGTAAAAGAGGTACAATAACAGCTCCATAAGATACCACAGCAATATAAATAGCACCCCAATTTGCAGAGTTTTTACCAATTAATGATATCTTATCGCCTTTATTTATTCCTTGCTCTTTAAATAAATTATGCAATCTTTGTACATATTCACCAACTTCACCAAATGTTAATCCACCATTGTCATAATCTTGTAAAGATATTTTATCCCAATTACTTTGAATAGAATTCTCAAAATATTCAATTAAATTTTCTGTAATCATATGTCTTTTTTTGTTAAACCTGTAAATATAAGTATTTTTTAAATAATATGGTCTGTACTTGATATTTTATTTGTGAAAATTTATACTACTTATAGCAATAGCAAATAAAGTGATTTACAAAAACAAAATTGTAAAATAGCTTAGAAAATTTTATGGTAATAAAGTGCTTAGAATTGACGAAATTATTTTGTGTTTATAAAATTGTAGAAGTTGCGAATAACATCAATTTATTTAATCCTGTTATATGATTAAGAAAAATCGTTAAAAAATAGCCTAAATAATTAGTAATTGACTTAATAATAATTAGGTTTTGTAGTCATAATATGTTTTTGGAATAATGTTTGATTAATCAAAAAAATAATTTTAAATGTTTGTATAAAAGTGAATTCTTGGTATTTTTAACTATATGTAATTTTTGTAGCAACTTATGTTGAAAAGATTTTTTCATATTAGTGTTAGAGAAAAAATTTAAGTGCTATTTTTGTGAAATTACAACTAATTTATAAATATAATATTATGGCACAAGTTACAATTTCTAGTTATGATGAATTTGAAAAATTTTTAGGGAAAGAAATCGGAACATCAGATTATTTGAAAATTACACAAGAAATGATTGATAAATTTGCTGATGCTACATTGGATTACCAATGGATACATATAGATCCCGAAAGAGCTGCAAAAGAATCTCCTTTTAAAACAACTATTGCCCATGGTTATCTTACTATATCAATATTACCTCATTTGTGGTTTCAAATACTAGAAGTGAAGAACATAAAAATGTTAGTAAATTATGGAATTGAACGACTAAAGTATAATCAACCTGTATTAGTAAATGACGAAGTAAGGGTAACTACTAAATTACGAAAAATTTCAAATCTAAGAGGTATAACTAAAGCCGAAATAGATGCTAGATTAGAAATTAAGGGGAATAAAAAACCTGCGTATGATGCAACAATCGTATTTTTGTATCACTTTAATTAAATAGCTTTATTAACTTAATTAATAGATCATTATGTGTTTTAAATATTCTTTTTTAATTTTATTATTTGTGTTTTTTTATAACATTTTGTTTTCACAAGTACAGTTTGTCGAAAGATACGATCCATTCATACAATTTGTTGAAAGTACACCAGTTAAGTGTAAATTCCCTCAAAAATTAAAAACTGTAATTTTAGAACAAACGTTTGATGGCAACGAAACTAATTATGTGAAAAATTTTGATGAGTATAACAGGATCTATGAGTTCCATTCTGAAACAGAAGGTAAAAATGAGCATGCATCATATACATGTAATTACGGTGAAGGTAAATCATCAATAGGAACTTATACATATTACTTGTCAAATGGAGATGTTGATTTTAAAATAGTCCATGAAATTAATCAAGAGGGAAAGCCTGTTAAACAAGAAAAAATTTCAGGAAAAGGAAAACTATTAGAGGAAGTTACTTGGGAGTATAATAATAAAGGAAATTTGATTTTAACTAGTCTTGTTGAAGGGAGCAAAAAACAAGCTGTTAATCAATGGTTATATCAATATGATGAAAATGGTAAATTGATTAAGACAGTTTTAAAAGATTCAAAAGACAAAATAGAGCATGAGTGGATATATAAATCCAACGAAGAGCAAAGTATTATGATTGCAGGTAAAGATCAAACATTTATTAATACCTGGACTGAAACAAAGGACGAATTTTATTTAGAAAACGATCAGAGATTTGATGAAAAGGGGGGAGAGTTACATCATATTTGGCGATATTTTGCCAATGATACAAGCATAGAAGCTTATTTAGTTTATGATGAAACCAATAAGCTTGTATTTAAAGAAGAATATGATCATAATATTGATAAACCTTTGTTAACTAAAGAATATGAAGATGGTAAAGTTGATAATAAAGGTGTTTATAAATATGAAGATAGCTTGATGACAAATTATTCTGAATACGATTCAAAAAATGAATTAATAGAACATCATTTATATATATATAATGATGAAGGTTTTATGACTCGTGCAAGGATTTATGATGATAAAAATAAAAATGAAAAAACAATAGTTATTAAATATAAAACCTACTACTAAAATTGTAGATAATTTTTTATCGATTCATAATTGATTATTGTTGTATAAATTGATATGTAATTTTACCGTATTCTGTTTTGCTACCTGCAATTGTTGTAAACCTTGAATTTAAAGCAGCTTTCTTAGCAGATTGACTAATACAACTACCATCTCCGGAAGATTCAACTGCTTCAATATTTGCAGATTTTACTCTGCCATCCGAGGCAATACTTATGTTTATTATTACAGTTCCGCCATCACGACATGTAAAAACAGGCACCTCAATGTAGCTTTTGCCTCTGCTTGGGTTTTCTAGTTCTACAAATACTAAAGCAGGTCCTGTATAATTATCATTTGAAGAATTAGAATTGTTATCACTTTCGGAAGGTTTATTATTGTTTTGATTTTCATTTGAATTAAGGTAGTCTTCGTATGTTGAATTCATTATTTTTTCGTAGTCTTCGCCATATTTTTCCATTAACATTTCTTTTTCATATAACTCTTGTAACTCTTCTTGAGACATTGCTTGGAGTTCTTCCTGAGATATGTTTTGGCTATAATTACTTCCTACATTACGTAAATCATTTATATAATTTTCTATGTCAATGTCTCTAGCTGATAATTGTTCATCTGTTAACTCTTTGTCTTGTTTAATCTCTTCAAGATATGAAGGCTCTATTAACATGTAGGTCTCTTTATATTCTACTGCTGACTTCATGCTAAATGCCATTGCAATAATAACTATTATTAGATGAAACAAAATTGTTCCAAGTATTCCATTGATATTTTTTTTAAAGAATTTCAATTTATTTTTTCAAATTTACTTAATTTGTTTTGAATATTATTGATGCTAATAATACAAAAATTTAACAAAAAAACAGAAAAATATTTATAAACTACCTTAAATCCGCAATAAAAATTTGATAAAATCGGGAAGCCAAGTAAAAATA
>CAYUWD010000102.1:0-13617 GCA_964448235.1 uncultured Bacteroidales bacterium
AGCATAGTGCTGTATCATTTGGTCCTATTTCAGTGGAAAATTCATAATCACTAAAATTAAAAGCAATTGTATCGGTTTTATATTGACAACCTGTAGAATCAGTAATAATGGCAGCATAATTACCATCGAGAGTTATATCAATATATGAATCAGTCCCAACATCACCGTACCATTCAAAAGAATAATCATCTGAAAGTCCCAAATCCCAAATAAAAGTTTCACCTATACATGCAGAAGTATCTGTAAGTTCATATACTTCCGGATAAGTAACCCAAATTTCATCACTTGATTCAAAACCAAAAACATCTGTAACTGTAACCGAATATAAACCTGTACTATTAACATGAATAATACTATCTGTTTCACCTGTACTCCATTGATAATCTGTATACCATGTTTTATATGCTGCACTAATTGTGGTATCACACAATTTGTAAGGACTTCGTATATCTCTGCCTAAATTTACAGGAGGTGCATATTTATTTCGTAAATAATGATAGATATTTTCATGATTGGTTTCATTAAGGACAGTATCAAATATTATTATCTCAGATATAGCTCCATCAAGATATAAGCCATTAAATGGAGGTGTGGTTCCACTTGTATTATTATAAGCACCTATAAGAAAATCAAAATTTGAATCCATATTGTATGCTCCATTAACTGAAACAAGACCTTTTAAGACAGTATTAACTGATAATGATAGAGATTCTGCAGAATTATCTTTAACAGATTCAACAATCATATATTCTAAAGTTGGATATTGAGAAGAACCAGCTTCGTGACTTCCTTCGTCATCAGCAACAAAAGATGTTAAATTTCCATTTGAAAAAACTCCAAGCGCATATCTTGCAGGAGATCCACCATATTGACTTTTTGCAATCAAATAGCCATTTTCATCATTAAACTTTGATACAATAAATACAGATTTACTATTATAATATTGATCTAAAATATCATTTCCATTTAGATATGAGTTTGATCCATTAAAAGTTAATGTTGGTTGATTATTTAATTCGCTGATCTCAACTGAAGGTCTGTTATTTGCATTTGTTTGTTCGATTAGATTATCGTATAAACTTACATCATACCATCTTGAAACTTTATCATCTTCAATCTCAACAGAATCTGCAACTAACCATAAACTCAGATTACTCATGTTAATTGGATTAAAAATATGAATCCTTCTCGTCTCTGTTGATGCATATTCCATACAGGGATTAATTGCATTTACTTTCCAATAAAAGATTTCTTCTCCTAATGGGAGGTCTAAAGTAAGTTCCGTAACAGTTAATTCAACATCTGAAAATAAGATATTTTCAAAATCTGCATCACTAGATAAATAAAAATTATAGAAAAGCGCACTATCTGAAATATTCCATTCAAAAGTAATTTCTTCTACATCCGGAATACAATAATCATCATAAGGGAATATTGAACTAAATTCATTTGGAAGGGGATAATCATCAATAACATCAAAGGTATCGATATGTGAGCCAAAACAAGCATTATCAATGCCAACAATAAGCTCCAGTGTATATTCGCCTGTAGGAGAAAATAAATAGTCTAAAGTTTCATCACTTGATACAGAAGTTTCATCAACTAACCATTCATATGAGATTATTGATGTTCCGTCCGGCAATGTAATATCTGGTGTAAACTCTAACTCAACACCTGCACATAAAGGCAAACTTGAAAAGGAAACTTCCGGAATAGGTTTAATTTCTATTTCAAATTCCACAGAATTAGAACAACCTGAAAAAGACTCAACAATAAGCTCTATTTGCTGTGTTCCAGTTGTTTCAAACACATATTCTGAATTTTGCGTATCAAGTGTATCATTTTCATTAATTACCCATTTCCAAGAGGCAATATCTCCAATGGGAGTAGAATTATCAATAAATTGTGTTGTGTCTCCAAAACATAGATTTTCCACAATATAGCCCGGCGTTGGGGCTGTGCCAATAACAGTTACATTTATTGAGTCAAGAGCTGTACAATTATTATCATTCTCTACTTCAACTTTATACCAACCCGCAGCATCTACAATAGTATAAGACTCTGTACCACCACTAGGAGTCCATAAAAATGATGAGCAAAGTTCTTCTCCATTAATAAGCTGAATTGTATTTCCGGAACATAAAGAAGTATCATTCCCAAGCCATATTTCATATGCAAACGTATCTTCATCTACCCTAAAGAAAACAGTATCAAAACACATATTATCATCTTCTATACGTAACCAATAATCTCCTTCATCTTTATGATATTTTGTTGGGTCTGTTGTAAGATCTGACCATAAATATGAATAGGACCCGACCAAATCTGGAATAACTAAGATAGAATCACCCGGACAGTATTTTGGATTAATAATATTAGGATTTGGAAATTGAACAAAGATTGTATCGTATTTTATCCTACCAAAAATATCAGTAGCTTGAACACTATATTCGCCTGTTTGATTTACATAAATTGTATCATTTGTTCCACCTGTGGACCATAATATATTTGTAAAAGTTGAATCTATTATCAAACTTGTGTCACAAAATCCATAGCCAACATTAATATCATCGCCAATAAATAAGGGATGTGAATATTTATCCATAAGATAATTTTCTACTTGTATACGCTCGGAATCTGAAAGCAGAGTATCGTAAAAAATTATTTCTGCGATGTCTCCATATAGATAATCGACAAGGTTATGTGCTGCACCTATCCTGAGTCCTGTTAAGTTCTCAGTACCAGAGATACCTGACGTCTTTATAATACCATTTTCAAACACTTGTGAGCTTGGACTATTATAGGCTAAGGATGATAAAATAAATTTGTCAAAAGGTACAGTTTTAGAATAAGAAACTCCCGGATAAACCGAAGACCTAAGTCTAACATTATTGCCCGAGATTTGTAAAACATGCCTATTGCCTGTAAAACCATCAAAAGCGTGTTGATTATTATCTAATCCAGTTACTTTGAATATAATAAATAAACTATTGGGTTGTGAAAAGGTTTGGCCAAAAATAACATTGAAATAGTCATTCCCATCAAATCTAATTACGGGTAGAGCTTCTAAAACACTTTCTGCTTTTACAGGCCTGTTTAAAGTGTTCTCTTGCAAAGCATTAAATTCATTTCCACTTTTATCATACCAAATTGCTACTTTATCATCAATAATTGCTACACTATCAGCACTTAGCCATAACTGCAAGTTTGAAATATCAATAGGAGAAAATTCTTGAGCAGTAGCCAACAAGCTCATAAATATAAAACCTAATATAAGAAACTTTTTTAACATTTGCGCTTTTTACAAATATACAAAAAAATACTTAAAATATTATTTCTTTTTATAAGCATTCATTTCTTGCAATAAAACAAAATGATAAATTAAACCAAACAAAAAAATGTTTATCATTGAAATTGTGCGATCTATTGCCGCTGCCAAAATTGCATCTTGTGGAGGGATACCAATAATCATACCCATAATGGTGATAACCCCCTCCTTAACACCAAGATTACCAGGAGTAAATGAAATAATAATTGAAAAAGTTAAAATTGCCTGTATCAAAACGACATCTCCAAAATGCACATCAATATTTATTACAATAAAAGAAAAATATAGCCGCAATGCCAAAGCAATTATAGTAATAAAATTAATAATTACTACTTTTAATAACAAAATAGGTGAAGATTTAAATTGTAAAAAACCCGCAATTATATTATTTAATATTTTATTTAATCTGACCCATTTAGTTTCTATTGTAACCTGCTTTGTTTTCCATAAAACAATAAAACAAGCAAATGTAACAACGAGTAAGGTTAAAGAAATAAAGAATAATTCATTATCTAATGTTCTATAAATTGCATATTTTATTATTTGAATTACAAATGCTAAAAATGCGGCAGTAAGAAAACTTATTATAAAAGCCCCACTTACAAAACTGATGTATTTCGAATAGTCAAATGAGTATTTGTTTTTCATATAAATAGCACGTGCAACAAATCCACTCCTTGCTGGGAGGATATAATTATACATCGTATTTGTTATTGTCAAACCAAACCATTCTTTGAACTTAAGATTAATATTAAATAGTTTCATTTGATATTTAAAAGTTAATGCCACAAATATGAGTGATACAAAAGCATATCCAATCAAACAAAATAAGATAACAATGCTTATATTACCAATAGCACTGAATATTGCCCAATTCATGATAACATAATACACACTAGCACCAATAAATATAATGGAAAAAAGCACTTTTAATAAGTTAAGATTTTTGGTTTTCATTAAATAGCATTATTTGTTTGTAATAATTTCAATTTGTTCATTTATTTTAGAAAATGTTGTATTTATATCTATGTTCTTTATTACAACTATATTTTTACTTTTTATAAATTGATTGTATTCCAATATTAGTGATTCAAAATATTCAATTGAATGATAATCGTCTTTCTCTCGTTCCTGAGATATTGCTATATTAACGTCAATATAGAATGCAATATCTGGTGCCGGAATTATTTTTTGAATTGCAATAGAAGCTTTTGACTTGCCATAACGGTAATGATGAGATGCAATCAAATCATAAAAATACCTATCGCTAATAATGCTTTTTGTACTAAAAAAACGAAATAAAAAGAAATGGACAATATCAATAAACATAAGTATCAAGTTGAATTGTCCTGTCCAAAACCTTTTGTTGTCGTTTTTCTTGATTTTATGACGTTTAGCCTTCTGGTTTTTTAATATTTTGTTTATAATTCTGAAATTAACAATATGAACAACCTTAAAATTAGTATTTTCTTTTTGCAACATATTAACAAAAGTAGATTTCCCAGAGCCGTCTAATCCTGAAAACGTGATATGAATTTTTTTTGTCTTTTTATTTGTAGTAAATATTTCCATATGTAACCAACTAAAGTATAAGTAAAAAGCTTGCGAAACAAGTTTAAAATTTGTATTTTTTTAATTCCATTGCCAAAATTCTCAATGTAAGTAGGGATTAATTTACTATAGGGAATATAATATGGGAACATTTTATTTGCAGAAACAGACACTTTAACTGTATATTTTGCAGGTATATTCAATTCTACGTTGTAGCATTCGGCAATCGCTTTTGTATACGAGAAATAAAGCCCTAACCCTTTTTTATAACCATACTGTTTTGCAATAGTTTCAATACGTGTATAATCAATATCGTGTGTGAGTAAATACTGTAAATATATGAATTCCCCAATTTTAAAGTAATAATTTTCGAATAGTAAATGACCGATGGCAATCAAAAGCTCGTCAGTGGCACAAGGTATTCTAACTTGGATATTATCGATATTATGGTAAATGGTTCTTTCGAAAATTTTTGCTTTATCGCAAGTTATGATACCGTTCCAGGATATTTCGCTATGTACGTGGGGGATAATTGAATAAGCGGGGTGTTTAAACATTTTTTTCATAGGCTCGCGTAAATCGGCTATGTCTTTGCGGTGCGAAAAACCACGTTTTTTAAGTTCATTTATATATATTCGGTATCCATTATTACAAATGATAAAATCGATATCATCGTCGATAAACGGGTAATTTAAAAACGATTTCATGGTAAAATAGGGTATGCCCGTTTGTTTTTCTATCTCGTTGAATATCTCGACAATACATTTAACTTCGTGTAAGGTTTTGTTGAAGTATTTATACTTATTTGTCAGCACGGAATAATAATCATATAGATTATTACGCTGCAAATATTTTATATCTAAATTTTCTTTTTTTTTGCATTTTTGGAAAAAAAAAGTAAAAAATTCTCTATTCGTTTTGTACATGAGTAACAGGCATTAATTTGTTATTTTTTTTCTGCTACAAAAATATAGCCTAAGGGAAAATTACTCCCTGTTTTTACGGATATTTTTTTGCCAATTTTTGTTGCTGAGATTAATCGTACTATAAAATGAGTGAATAATGTAATAGGTTTCCCTAAAAATGGAACATATTGTATATGTTTTGTAAAAAAATCTGCAAAAACTTCAACGGATCCTCCAATTACTTTCTTTTCGAGTATCTCAAAATTAGATTCTTCCAAAAATTTAATTAATGCAAATTCGGTGTATCTGTAATAATCATAAGGAGCCGCATGTATGTGATAATAAAAAGGAGTATTCATTAACAATCTGCCATTTTTCTTTAATATACGATGGATTTCGCCAATTAAAACTGTTGGATTTGGAGTATGTTCAAGCACATCAGATAAGAGTATGGTTTCGAAACTATTATCATCGAATGGCAGATTTTTAGATATGTCGTGGACAACATCAACGTAATTATTTTTTGCCCAATCAACGCAAATATTATTCGTTATATGTTGCTGATACATTTGATAAAAAGGAACATCACCGCAACCAATATCTAACAATTTGCCAAAAGCATATTTTGGGAATAGTTTTTCGTAATTTGATGCTACAATATCTGCAATAAACCTAGAGGCTATCATCAGTTCTTGCTGATCCTGAGTTGCTCTATATTTGTTTTTTCTGTATACAAACTTTGTTGGTTTCCAGTTGGTTTTGTTTTTCATGAGTCAATGGGTGTATATTGTTTGTAAATGGTTTCGTATTGTGGAATAACGCTTAAAGGCTGGTATGTTTTTAATCGTTTTGTTGTCATTGTTTTTAACTTTGTTAGTAAATTGAAATTATTTTTAACGTCCAATAATTTTACAACAAACATATCAGGCGCTATGCAAAATAATTCATTATCTGGATACAGTTCATTTAAAGGTTCAATGTTTGTGTGTATAACAGGAATGCCTAAAACTATTAATTCAACTAAAGCTAAAGGTAAGTCAAATTTACCTTCCATATTCGTAACGGGGAATAATCCTAAATCGGATGCGATAGCGTACTCCTCGTAGTTTTGCACAGTGTTTATAAATAAAACATTATGGTGTTTGATTCTTTTTTTTAGTTCGTTTTGCTTTTCAAAATCGGTTTTAAATAAGAGTCTAAATGAAAATATAAAAAGGACATCATCAGCGACTTCCCCTACTTCGTTTACAATTTTAACCAGATTGTCAATCATTTGTAGGCGACTATATTCGCCTGGCACAATAATTACAAATTTTCTATTAATGTTTAACTTCTTCTTAATAAAACTTTTTTGTTCTTCTGTTTTTGTTTGAAATCTTTCTGTGTCAACGATTGGGGGTATTTTTATTACATTATTGTTGTACTTTTTTATTTTGTTAAGTGAGTACTCCGAAATTACAATTATTTTATCGATCTTTCTTAAAAATAATTGTACAATTTTCGAGTTTTCGGCTTTTTTATCTATTGTCGGAATATTTGCAATAATATTTTTTCGCAAAACGATTTTTGTAAACAGCAAAATTAACACATTGGCTTTAGTAAGCGAAAAGAATGTGTGTATTGTACTATAACTCCAAAACTTAAGTATCTGCTTGATTATAAAAAACTTTATTAACATTGAATGGGAGTGTCCAACTTGCGTTTTATCAATGTTTTTATTTAAAGTAATTTTGGTTATGTTTTTGGGCAAAACAAGATTAAAATTCTTTTCTACAATAACAGAAAGTTCTTGTTTAGTATATTTACAAATATAATAAACCAAGTTTTTGCTTCCTTCGTCTAAAATATTTGAAAGGGGTCTAGATAATATTAGGATTCGATTATTCACTATATATCAATTTATTAAACAAATTTATATAATTATTGGCTACAATTTTCCAATCAAAATTTTGTACAATGTGTTTACGTCCTTCTAGTTTAATTCCATTGTATTTATTTTTAGTATTAATTATATCAATTACTTTTTCAGCAATAGCTTTTGAACTTAATTCTGGTAAATAGAATCCCGTTTTACCTTCAATAATAATATCGTTAACGGGTCTAATATTCGTTGCTATGGTTAAAGTGCCAGCACTTATAGCTTCTGCAACAACTAAACCAAATCCTTCACTTTGGCTCGGAAGAATAAAAATATCTGCAGTTGCAAAATATGCAGGTAGATTTGCATGCATTATTTTCCCAGTGAATATAACATTATCGGTTACATTTAGTTTTTCGCATAAATCTATCATTTGTTTTTCTATATTTCCTGACCCTACCGCTATAAGTTTTGTGTCGGGATATTTAACTATTACTGCGGGCATTGCTTTAATAAGCAAGTCTATTCCTTTCCTGTATATAATACCTCCAACAAATAAAATAAAGTTTCCTTTAATATTGTATTTCTCTTTTATTTTCGGTTCCTTTTTGTCAGGGCTGAAAAGAACTGTATCCACCCCCATAGGATAAACATAAACTTCTTTTTCATAACCTAAATCAAGTACTGTTTTTTTTATTGCATTACTTACAACAGTAAGTTCATCAATATTATTAAAAATGAATCGCAGTATTTTTTTTCCAAAAAAGCCTCCAAAAATATTAATGTCACCACCATGTATTGTTCCCAGTATTTTAATTTTTTTGTTAAATATTTTTTTATAAAGCACTGCCAAAAATGCTTGGGGTATAAGCCAGTGTGCATGAATAACTTGAATTTTTTCTTTTTTTACAGTTTTAAAAATAGCAAAAAATTGGAATAGCAAAAATGGGAAAACTTGTAAATACATCCATTTATTTTGTTTTAAATTTGCCATTATTTCTCCGTCTCCTAGCAGTTTTTTCCCGACCCAATATTTGTATCGTAAAATATTAATATTGTTACGAGTTTCTTTCCTTTGATAACCGATGGCATATGGCGCTAGTATAAAAGTTTCACAATCATCTATAAAACACATTGCTAATTTATTAACGAAAATCCCGTCAGAATCTTTATCATTAATCGGAAATGATGATGTCGTTATGAGTATTTTAGATTTCATTTTATTATATTGCAAGTATGAAAACAGTAAACTTTTTAAAATCTTTGTTAATTACTTCAACTGGTTATTTATATAGTCTTTCGTTATCTTGAATATCCATCCACATTGCAAATAATATTGACTGAAAAGCAGATATAAAAAGAAAAATAAATGCTAATACCGTTACCGGATTAGCAGAAGTTTCCATAAAAAATGCATGGTCTATAATTTTAATCGCAAAAGGTATAGATGCTATAAATAAAACAAACGAAATATTATACAATAAAAACAAAGGATGGAAATCTCTGAATAGATACTTAACCCATAAACGTTTAAAGAAAGATTTAAAAAGAAGCCATGATACACGAGGAATAACTTTGAAGATTTTCATTTTAGATTGTTCTCCAACATCATAAATTGGTTTTATTTCAACTTCTTTTAATGTGCAGAATGCTATATTTAGTTTTACAAGCATATCGTTTGGCATTCCATAAGACTTATAAATCTTATGTAATCTAATTGCATTTAAAGCTTTATTTGAAAGAGCAGTATAACCTGTTTGAGTATCAGAAACATGCCAGTAACCGCTTGCAAGTTTTGTTAAAATCGACAAAATAGAATTGCCAAAAAATCTAACTTTAGGAATAACAAGTAAAGCACTACGATGAATTAATCGATTACCTTTAACATAATCAATTCCGTCATCGATTACCGGCTTACAAATAGATTCAAGTTCGTCAGGATCCATTTGTCCGTCACCTGCCATAACAGCAGTGCAATCTATTCCATGGTCTTTTGCCCATTTATAACCTCTGGCTATTGCTGCACCAACACCACCATTTAACGTATGGTTTATTAGTATTATTCTATCTTTATCCTGATTTTTATTATAAACTTCTGATGGATTATATAGAGAAATCTCGTTTTTCTGTAAATCCTGCAAAACTAAATTTGCACGATTATATCTATTAGGTTTTATTTTATTAAGAATGTTTTCAATTCTAATAGTTTCTTTTTTATCTTTAATAATATAGTCTGCAACAATATCAGCAGTTTTATCTTTTGACTTATCATTTACAATAATAATCCTATCAACAAAGTCAGGCATTGTTTCGATAACCATACCTATTTGGGTTTCTTCATTATATGCCGGCACTACTACTGCTACAGTCTTATTTTCTAACATATCATAAATTTTATGTAAAGATAGTATTTAATAATTAATGATTTCTTTTATAAAATGTTATTTTAGAATCTTCACTACAATATTAAAATAAAATGTATTACTTTGTATTAAAAATAGCAAATAATGTTCATTTATCAACATTGGTATAATTCTACAATTGGATTTGGTGTTCTTGATATCATATTTTTAATTGTTCTAATTGCATTATCTATTGTATATACAAATAGGATTAGAAACAAGCATCAGAATGAATTAGTCATATATAAACACCTTAGTAAAGCTGTCTTTATAAAAATATTTACAGGTATAGCTTTTGCCATAATTACTATGGCATTTTATCCAGGTGATACTTTTGAATATTTTAAAGCTATCAATAGTCTTAATAATTTAGCTTTCGAGAACTTTCGTCATTACTTAGATATTCTTTTTAAAGGAAATACAAGAGAATATTGGTTTTATTTTAATAACACAACCGGATATCCTTCTTTTTATATATGGAAAGATCCAAATTCAATTTTTGTTGCCAGAATTTTTTCGCCAATAATGATGTTCTTTAGTAATTATTTTATCTCTTGTACATTAATTGCATCAATAATAGGATTTACCGGTTTATGGAAATTATATCTTGTATTTTGTAAACTTTATCCCGGATTAGAGAAAAAGTTTGCTATAGCTATTTTGTATTTTCCTTCTGTTTTATTTTGGAGTAGCGGGATATTAAAAGATACATTAACAATATCTGCTGTAGGTTGGATAATTTATTCTTTTTATAATTTTGCCATATTACGTAAATACAAATTAAAATATATAATAGTATTAGTTTTTGAAGCCATTATTATTATTAATATAAAAGCTTATGTATTTGCAGCATTACTACACGGTTTATTTATATGGTTATTTTTTAAACAATTAAGTGCTATAAAATCGAATTTTATTAAAATTGTAGTCGCTCCAATCTTAATCACAATTGTGTTATTTGGATTTTCATTTGTTTTGAGTGGAGTTTCAGGTGCTATGGATCAATATGGTAATGTAAATACAGCTATTGAACATGCGCAGGTAACACAACAGGATTTAACCCGATCGGAACAATATGGAGAGAACTATTATGATATAGGAGAGTTTGAGGCCACACCGATGGGAATAATTAGAAAAGCTCCTATTGCTATAGTATCTGGAATTTTTAGGCCTTTTATTTGGGAAGCACGTAATCCATTCGTGCTTTTAGCTGCCCTAGAAAGTTTATTTCTAATGGGTATGATTCTTTTTGTGGTCTCAAAAAACGGATTGATTAAAACAATAAAAAACATAAGCAAAGATCCTATGCTTATTTTTGCATTTAGTTTTGTTCTCATTTTTGGATTTGGTGTAGGATTAGCTTCTGCTAATTTTGGAGCATTAGTAAGATATAAGATACCGATGTTGCCGTTTTTTGTTTCCGGACTTTTTATACTAATCGGTAGTAAAAAGAAAACTTAAAAATTCATGTCATCATCAGAAAATGCAATGCTTATATTATTTGCCGGGATGTCCTTTTGGGGTAAATAATAGACTCGTTTATCAATGTTTTTACTTATAGATTTGTATTTAGTTTTTATTATGTTAGAATAAATCTCTTCTAAACCAAAATATAAAAGTGAGTTATATGATAAGTTCTCTAATTCTTTTATAATACTATTTATTAAAGAATAAACAATTACAGTTCTGTCTCTTGTTGTTGTTTGAATATCAGATATAATTAAACGCTTTAAATCTCTAACCTTTTTTACGACAATGCTACCTACAATTTCACTTTTACTATTAAAACAACAAAAATGGATTGCAGAATTTTCATTTATGGATTGTGATTGCTTAGTAATTTTATTCCCAAATTTATTTTCTAATACTGCTTTGTTCCAATCTGTAACAAATAATTCCTTTGTCCTATGATTATAATCAGATTCTATTTTTGAATAATCGTTTTCAAAGCTAGACATTCTTTTGCAACAGAAACCATAGCTTTTTTTTGTGTTTATAAGAAATATATTACAAAAGCCGCCTAAGGGCCAAATTAAAAGTTTAAAAATATGTTTGTTTCTAAACATTTCCTGAAAAAAGCTAATATAATTAGTTACAATGTAGTTATTACGGCAAAAACGTTTATGATTAACTTGTATAAAGCCTGCTTTCTCAAAACTAGAATATATTTTAGGAACAGGAAAAATTGTAAATACTACATTGCCATTATTATTCTCAATAAAATGTCTAACTAACTTATAAAAATTACCTGGATAACTCTTATTAACGAAAGCTGAGCTAGTTTGAACTGCTTTATAACTAACATTTTTATATTTTGCTGTGAAACAAATATTTCCAAGAAAACCGACAATTTTATTATTATTAAGCATTATTGACCCCCTAAATTGGTCATAATTATTTGTCTTATCTTGATAATCTATAATACTTGCTATAACACTATTTGATGGATTATGTGAATTTGACATAAATTCGTCAGTACTAAGGAATTCAATAAGCTCCTTATCTCTTCCACCATAATAAGACTCAATTCTAATCATTTTTAACTTTTTGATATAAAGTATTATATTTTATTCTATTTTTCCAATGTTGATTAGAATATATTAAAATTCGATCAAGAATCTCAGTTTCGCCATTAAGTTTGAAATTTGCAATTTTATCATTAACTAACATTAAATACTTAAATCCCTTTTTTATAGCAATATCGACAGCATAATCAGAATACATTCCATTAGGAAATGCAAAGATATTTACTTCTTTACTTATTATTGATTCTAATTTCGATTTACTTTCGCATATCTCTTTTTCTAATATTTGATTATTTTCTCCAAGTTCTTTAATATTAGTATGAGTTAGACTATGAGATCCTATTTCAATATTATTTTCTGAGACCTCTTTAAGCTGATTTTCATTCATCATACTGGTTTGTATAATGTGACCAGGAGCGCCAATCTTCAAGGATTCTATTAAAGAAAACCTTGTATCTTGATTTAATGGAAGGAGTTTTCTATAAACTTCTAAAGCTACTGATTCAGCATTTCTGATATTTATATCAAAACTATATGATTTATCCATGATGTCAATATAAAAAGACTTATTAGCTCTGGCATAAGTATCAAGAATATCATTTAAGGCCTGTGTCCAAATTTCAAAATTTGTATTTAAACAATCTACTACAATATTTAAAACAGCAGGAATATCATACTTCTTTAATAAAGGGTATGCATTTAAATAAAAATCCTCAAAACCATCATCAAAGCTTAGTATTATTTGAGGTCTATCACTAATTGCAATAACATCCTTAGGTAAACAAACATTGTACCTTCTGGTAATATGCTTTAAAAGTTTCTCAAATGTGTTTGTTGAAATTCCAGGCCATGATGGGGATTTTTCATTTGTTATCTTATGTAAACATAGTATTTTTACTCTGGTCATAAGTATTTTACTTAATTAGACAACTTCTGTAATATATTAACAAATAACTGAGCCTGATGTTTTCTTGAATACTGATCAATATTTATTGATTTACATAATATTTTCCCATTTAATTGGAATTCGTCAACTAATCTTTCAATC
>CAYUWD010000103.1:0-13557 GCA_964448235.1 uncultured Bacteroidales bacterium
GAAGAGGCTGAAATTAAAACTCAATGGCTTATAATAAAATCCGATCCCGAAGGTGCAAATGTTTTTATCGACGACCAACTTGTTGGCACAACACCTTTCCAAAGAAAATACGAAGAAAAAGACTATAACTATCGCATAGAAAAAAGTCGTTATCATACACAGGCAGGGGTACTTTCTTTATTTGGAGATAAAAAATCTCTTGATTTAAAACTAAAACCAAAATTTGGAGATATCATGATTACTTCATCACCCGAAAGTGGTATGCAAATATATATTGACGATGAAAACACCGGCAAAACAACCCCGGCAACACTCAAAGAAGTAAGCTCTGGCGAACATAGAGTGAAACTACAAAGCCAATGGTACCAGCCAAAAACGCAAGTTTTAACAGTTGCCGACGAACAAACTACAAACATAGACTTTACTCTTGAGCCTGCTTTTGCAGAAATTACTATCGATGCTAAACCAAATGCAGATATTTATATTGATGGAACTAAAAAAGGCAACGGAAATTGGAGCGGAAGGCTCTTAAACGGAGTTTACACCATAAAAATAGAAAAAGACAAATATTATAGCCAGGAAAAGCAATTAAAAGTTGTAGCAGGCCAGGATGAAAGCCTAAACTTTGATTTAACAGGCAAAAAGGGAAATCTCGATATAATGACAAACCCATTGGAAGCCAACGTATATCTTGACAACACATTAAAAGGTAAAAGTCCAATAACAATAAACGATTTATTAGTTGGCAATTATGATATTCGCCTCGAAAAAGAAGGCTATGGTACTATTGAAAAAACCGTAACAATTAAGGAAAAAGAAGACATTATTATTAATGAAACCCTACCTGCCGGCAAACAAATTACAATTACCAGCAACCCAACAGGGGCAGAGCTCGAAATTAACGGCAAATATGTAGGAAAAACACCTTACACAACTACTTTAAGCTTTACACAACACCAATTAAAGCTTACAAATAACACAAAAGTTATTAACGAAAATATTACTGTTACACAGACGGGTAAAGCAAGTTGGAGTTTTGATGTTAACGAAAAATTTGGAACTTTCACTGACTCCCGTGATGGCAAAACCTACAAAACTGTAAAAATAGGAAACCAAACATGGATGGCAGAAAATCTTAATTATAGAACAAGCAGCGGCTCCTGGTGTTACGATGACAATAACAGCAATTGTGATAAATACGGCAGATTATACAATTGGGAGGCAGCAAAACATGCATGCCCAAACGGTTGGCATTTGCCTACTAAAAGTGAATTTGAGATACTATTAAGCAATTATGGTGGTGAAGGTAAAAGTTCCTATAAAGCATTGATCCCGACTGGCAGTAGTGATTTTTCTGCCCTGTTTGGCGGTTGGCGTTACTACGGTGGGAGTTATGACGGCATTGGGAGCGACGGTCACTTTTGGTCTTCCTCGCTCGGAGGTAGTGGTGAGGCGTGGTACCTGCGCATCTACAGTAGTGGCAAGCATGCTTACGTGGGCTACCGCTCTCGTAGTTTGGGTTTTTCAGTTCGCTGCCTTAAGGACTAATTGTCTATTAGACAATTTTTACCCTTAGCGTAGCAATAGCGTAGGCGAAGGGTGACAATTTGATTTATTTATTACCCGCATGGCGGGTCGAAATTTTTTTAGAAAATGGCTACTTATGATACTTTACCGATTTACAAAGCAAGTTATGAATTGCTTGTTGAGATATTTCAATTTACACAGAATTTTAGTCGTGAATTCAAATATACACTTGGTGAAAGACTTAAAAATGAGACTATAGATATGATAACAAATATATACAGAGCTAATACACAACAAAATAAGTTTGATACTTTGCAAAAAGCTCGAGAAAACATAGAATTAATACGACTCTATATGCGTTTGTTAAAGGATATGAAACAAGTTGGGTTTAAAAAGTTTGTTGATATTAATGAAAGGATTGAAAATGTATCAAAACAATTAACAGGTTGGCAAAAATATTCAAAATAAAGAACCGCTTGCTGTATCAGCCTAAATATTTGCCTGAGTTGCTTATTGTCTATTCAAAAGCAAGTGTGCATTTTTCTAGTCCAATAACGCCCTTGTTTAGTAAATGCCTGTATTTTATAAATATTCCAGGTTTATACAAGGAATTCAAGATTGTTTTATCTGATATTAAGGTGATTCAACAAATTAAGTCGTTATTTAAATGTTCTGCCCTGTTTGGCGGTTGGCGTAACAACAATGGAAATTATAACAACATTGGAAACAACGGTAACTTTTGGTCTTCCTCGCTCAAAGATAGTGATAAAGCGTGGAACCTGAACATCAACAGTAATAACAAGAATGCAAACATGAACAACAACAATCATAGTTTGGGTTTTTCAGTTCGCTGCCTTAAGCACTTGATATTTAGTATTTTCAGCAAGCGGTTTGTTTTATGCAACTAAATTTATTTTATACAAATAAAGAGAGTAAATCTGAGAAACAACTACTATACGATTTGTTTCAGGCATATTATGATGCACGTAAAAATAAACGTAATACAAAAAGCGCATTGGTTTTTGAGCAAAACTATGAGCATAATTTATTTGAATTATATAATGAGATAAAAACCCGTAATTATGTCATAAGTCCCTCAATCTGTTTTATCAATTATAGCCCTGTACAACGTGAAATATTTGCAGCTAATTTTAGAGATAGGGTAATACATCATTTGGTGTATAATTATATTAGTCCAATATTTGAAAGAGTATTTATTAATGATAGTTATAGTTGTCGCAAAGGGAAAGGCACAAGCTACGGAATTAAAAGGATTAATAAGTTTATTAAGTCGTGTTCTAATAATTATGCAAATGATTGCTATATATTGCGATTAGATATTAAGGGATACTTTATGGCAATAAACAGACAGTTATTATTTGATAAAACTATTCAAATCCTACATAAGTATAAGAAGCGTAGTTTCATAAACGAAAAAGGAGAACAGTTTAAATGGGAAGATATATTTTGTTATGAGACTATATATTATTTGTTAAGACAAATCATTTTTAATAACCCTACCGATAGTTTTATCCGAAAAGGAAGGATTAATAATTGGGAAGGATTACCTCCATCAAAGAGTCTCTTTTATTCTAAAAGTGGTTGTGGGTTACCAATAGGCAATCTTACTTCTCAACTATTCAGTAATATTTATCTAAATGAATTCGATCACTGGATAACTCATAAATTAGGTTGTAAATATTATGGGAGATACGTTGATGATTTTGTAATTGTTCATAACAATAAAGAATATTTAAAATCACTAATTCCTCAAATAAAAGAATATCTTGAATCTGAATGTAGAGTAGAATTACATCCAAAAAAGATTTATTTTCAACATTTTAGCAAAGGAGTGAAATTCTTGGGAGCGGTAATCAAGCCATATAGAATTTACATCTCCAATCGAACCAAAGGGAATTTTTATAAATCGATAAGTAAACAAAATAAAATAATCAATAAAGGAGCTCAAACAGATGAGCATCTATTAGCTTTTCAATCATCACTAAATTCATATTTGGGTATAATGAAGCACTATAAATCATATAAATTACGAAAAAAAATCGCTTTACATACGATTGATGCAAATTGGTGGAATTACTTTTATCTGACTGGAGATATTAACAAATACTGCAAAAAACATAAAAACACCTTTGTGCAAGCAACACCTGCACAAAGTAAAATAGCTAATTTGTAATCTGCACTTAGGCTAGCTTCAATTTCCAATCCGAGTTCGCATTGGAAAAAGTTTTTTTCATTTGATTAAACTTTTTTATAAATTTGTCGTTAATATAGTAAAGTAAATGTATGGCAACACAAATCGCAAAAAAGAAAATAGACTGGACAAAGCCGGCTGAGCAAAATCCTGAGATAACTACCGATGATTTTAAAGAAATGGTTAAAGAGGCGGAGAAAGGTTCGTTTTTATCCATGGCTCAGTATAAAAAGAATCGTAAAGTATGGCGAGAAAAGTTACTAAGGGACTAAAAGTAAAGAGAGTTGTTCTCTCTACATATTTTATCGAAACACAAAATCAGGTTATTGAATATGGCGCAGAACTGTTTGGTTATACACTTGCTTTAAAACTTGATAAAGAAATTGAAAAAAGAGTACAAGAATTATCTACTCTTTATGAGCTTCACCCTGAAAACAAGTTCATAACTACAAAAACAAAAATATATCGAAATATTATTTTAGGTAAATATATGATTCTTTACCGTATAAAGCCTACAACAGTAGAGGTCTTGGCAATCTACCACAGCTCAATAAAACCTGCCTCAATAAGAATAAAACGAAACATTAAACCTTAAATTCTCCCGTTTCCGCACAACTATGTCATGCTGTATTTGAACCTAATTTCCATAATCAGCTCTCTATTATACTGCAAAGCTGCAAAAAATAAATAACATTCAAATTTCCCAATAATTTCAAAGAAAAATTCTATTTTTGTTGAGCGAAAACCACCGAATTATGAAATATAGCATTTTATCAATTTTATTATTCTTTATAACGATATGTGTTTCAGCTCAATCCATCGAGCAAATAAAAGCAGACCGCCAAACTTACATTTGGGGCGAAGGTAAGGGCATCGTAACAACAACAACGGTTTTTGGGTGGTTCTTGCCCCAGCTCACAGGCATAGCCGGATAGCCGCCACTGAACAGATTGTTGTCCTGTTCCAAATCGGACAAATAATAAGTCTAAGCAACCCTGCTAGTAATAAAAAATGAAAGCCGGGTTGTTTTTTTGTAATTTGAGCGCAGGCACTGATGGCGACTGTGGCTCGTCATCAGTTAGAGCTGGCAAAAACATTCGTGCAGTTCTAGTGCGTTGTGGTGAGTTTATCGAACTAAGCTTGTCGAACTATCAGTGCCCATCTGTGAAAATCTGTGCAATCTGTGGCAAAATTAAAAAGAAAATTCGTGCATTAGTGGCAATTAAAACTTAAATTATTTTCCTATTTTTGTATTCAAACAACCATATAACTATGAAATACATAATCACATCAATTCTACTAATTACAATTTCATTATTTGTATCAGCCCAATCAATTGACGAAATAAAGGCAGACCGCCAAACCTACATTTGGGGCGAAGGTAAAGGCACAACGCTAAAAAAAGCTCAAAACGAAGCTCTTTCTATGATTATAGGGCAAATATCTACCGAAGTCGAAAGTAGTTTTACTCTTTTAAAAACCGAAGAAACAGAGAACGACGAAGTTTTATATAAAGAAAGTGTTGAGTCTGTTGTAAATACTTATAGTAACGCAAGCCTAAAAAACACAGAACAGATACTGATTTCTAACGAACCCGATGCCCACGTCTTCAGATATATAAAACGTGCCGACCTATACAAAATATTCGAGGACAGAAAAAATAAAATTATTGGATTTGCCGAAAACGGTACAATGTCGCTGGAAAACTTACAAATTGCTGATGCACTTAGGTATTATTACTGGGCATTAACACTTTTACATTCACATCCGGATGCAAGTTCAATTAAAATAATTACAAACAAAGGAGAGGAGAAGCTTTTATCAACCTGGCTGCCTTTTCAAATAAAACAGATTCTTGTTGGTATTGATGTTCAGGTATCTGAACTGGAAGATATGGGTAATTATAAACAAGCACTGCTAAATATTAGCTGGAATGGAAAGCCCGTAAGGAACTTCGATTATTCTTATTTTGATGGCAGAAACTGGTCAAATACAATAAGTGCTAAAGACGGACTTGGATACATTGAGCTACCATCAACTTTTGATAAGGATAGTAAGATTGATATTAAAACAGAATACTTCTTCGAAGCTGAAGCTGCTATAGACAATGAGCTTAGAGATGTAATGAAAGAAATAGAGCCAATACCATTTCGTGATGCCTATACAAAAATTAGCATTACAGATGAAAAGTCATTTTCATTTACTGTAAACAATGGGCAAAAAGAAACTTACGAAGAGCTTGATGCAAGTGTTGAAGAAACCAACTCATACGAAGAGTCTGTAAATAAAATTTGCTCAGCAATAACAAAAAATGATTATGTATCAGTTAAGGACCAGTTCACAGATGACGGATATAAGATCTATACTGAATTATTGCAATACGGACAAGCCGGGATTCTTGATAACCATAACTTAAATTTCATTGATTTTGGGGATAAAATAGTTTGTCGTTCCGTTAAAATGAAGTTTAATTTCTCAAATAATACACGCTCATTTGTAGAGGATGTTGTTTTTGTATTTGACAAAACCGGGAAAGTATCAGATATAACATTTGGATTAGACCAGACCGCTGTAAATGACATACTGAAGCATGATCAATGGAGTGAATCTGTGCGATTAAACCTAATCGATTTTATGGAACACTATAAAACTGCATTTGCGCTGAAAAGACTTGATTATATTGAACAGATATTCTCTGACGATGCACTTATTATAACTGGATGGGTCGTAAAAACAAAGCCAAATCCAGAGCAACCATACTTAAATAATCAAATTGTTAAATATAATCGCTTAGATAAGCAAACCTACCTTAAAAACCTTTCTTATTCATTCCAAAGCAAAGAGTTTATAAACCTGAAATTTAACGATAATAACATTCGTAAGTCCGGTAAAGGCGGAGAGGTGTATGGCATACAAATTCAGCAAGACTATTTCTCATCTAATTATGGAGATAGTGGTTATCTGTTCCTCCTAATTGATATGAATGACACTACGCAACCAATAATACATGTACGAACTTGGCAGCCCGAAAAGAATGCTGATGGTACTATTTATGGTGTTGGGGATTTTTAAATTGCTATCAAAATATTATTGCCGAATAGTTATTACTTATGACGCAGCAATAGGTCAATAAATAATGTTCTATCATTATTTTAATGGGTTAAATTCATATCTGATTTATCAAATGTGTTAGTGTTAATTCACAGATAAGTGCATCCAATACTTATCCCGCATTACAAGACTTGACCAAGTAGCATAAAATGCCTAACTTTACATTTGCAGCTACAAAGCCTAAGAATATAATGGTGAGTTTTTAGGTAGCTTTAAACTACGTGCTACTATTTTTATGACAATAATTATTTTGTGTAAATTAATTTATGTATATCTTTGCACTGTCTCAAAATGGGACGGGGGTGCCAACCGGCTGAGATCATACCCTTTGAACCTGATCCGGGTAATGCTGGCGAAGGGAAGAGAATGAATCCAATACCGAGTAGTTTCATCCCGATTAAAGTTTAATTTTAAATATTTAATTATTATGAAACGAATTTTGTTAATTACTTTTTTAGGTTTTTTTGTACTTCAGGTTTATTCACAGGAAGTGCGTGGTAGAGTAGTTGATCCTGGCGGAGATCCTTTGGTTGGGGCAAATGTTGTCGAAAAAGGAACTACTAATGGAATTACTACTGATGCGGCAGGTTATTTTACCATTACTACTACCAAGCCAAAACCAGTTTTGTTATTCACTTTTGTAGGTTTTCTGGAGTATGAATATCGTGTTGAACGTGAAGCAAAAACTCAAAATATCGGAGATATTAAAATGTATATCTCAAGAATGATGCGTCCAGAAGTAATCGTTCGTGCAACGCGTGCTGATGAAGTTGCACCGGTTGCAAATACAACTATTGACGCTGCATCTTTATCAGAAAGAAATGTTACCCAGGATTTGCCATATATGTTGGAATTAACTCCGTCATTTGTCGCGACATCCGAAACCGGAACAGGAATAGGATATACAAATTATCGTATTCGTGGAACTGACCCAACACGTATTAATGTTACTGTCAATGGAATGCCTCTCAACGATGCAGAATCACAAACTGTTTTTTGGGTAAATATGCCCGATTTTGGTAGTTCTGTCAATAGCGTTCAAATAACCAGAGGTGTCGGAACATCTACAAATGGTGCTGCGTCCTTTGGTGGAAGTATGAACTTTTTGACAGGAAATCCGTCAACAAAACCTTATGCTCAGGTTAGTGCAATGGGTGGTAGTTTTAATACTTTTAAACAAAATATTAATGTTGGTACAGGCCTTCTAAAGAATGGATTATCTTTTGATTTAAGGTTATCTAATATCAGTAGTGACGGATATGTTGAAAATTCTTTTACTAAAAATCAGGCAGTAATGTTTACAACTGCTTATAGAAAAGAAAAGAGCCTTCTTAAATTCAACTTTATACATGGTCGAGAACGTAATGGAATTTCATGGTGGGGTTGTCCAGACTATATGTTAGATGTGGACAGAACCTATAATCCAGCAGGAGAGTATTTTGATAAAGACGGAAACAGACAGTATTACGAAGATCAAACAGATAATTATATTCAGACACATTATCAATTATTGTATTCTTATGAACTAAATAAGAAAATTGATATAAATGCAGGTATTCATTACACTCGTGGAGATGGTTACTATGAGCAATACAAAGAAGATCGAGTTCTAGAAGAATATGGATTAGCAAATGTTATTATTCCAGGATTGCCTGTAATTAGTGGTACTGACACTCTTGCCTCTCCAGATATTATTTTAACTGAAAGTGATATTATCCAACGTAAAATGATGGGTAATGATTTCTATGGTGGAACTGTTTCAGCAAACTATAAATCAGAGAAGTTAAGAGTTAGTATTGGTGGTGCTGGAAATAAGTACGATGGTGATCATTTTGGAAATATAATATGGATGAGTAATCCGGGTGATGTTGAAAAGGATTACGAATGGTACAGAAATACCGGTACAAAAACTTCAATGAATGGTTTTGCTAAATTAAACTATCAATTAGTAAACGACTTATTTGTTTATGGAGATGTTCAATATCGTCATATTGACTATGATTTGACAGGTTTTGATGATGATCTAATGCCTGATGGTACACAAAAAGATTTAACTCAATCTCACAGTTTTGATTTTATTAATCCAAAAGCAGGTTTGTATTATTTTATCAATGATAATATGAAAACCTATGCATCATTTGCAGTCTCAAATCGTGAACCAACCAGAACAAATTTTAAAGATGCTACTGGTGATCCAAATAAAACACCAATGCATGAGACCTTAAATGATATTGAGTTCGGATACATTTTTGCTAAGCCGAGTTTTAACTTAGGTCTGAACTTGTATTATATGGATTATGAAAATCAATTGGTTCCAACCGGGGAAAAATCCAGCGTAGGTTATGATATTATGACAAATGTTCCTGAGAGTTATCGTGCAGGGATTGAGTTTTCAGTTGGTCTTAAGCCTTTTAGTGCTTTAAGTATTGATGGAAACGTAACATTAAGTCAGAATAAGATTAAAAACTTTACTTCATGGGCATATGCGTACGATGAGATGTGGAATGAAACGTTGGAATCATTTGAACTAGGTGAGACAGATATTGCTTATTCACCAAATATTATATCATCGGGGATTATTTCTTACAAACCAATTAGCGGATTAAATATCTCATGGGTATCAAAATATGTTGGTGACCAGTATTTTGATAATACCTCAAACGAAAACAGAATGCTGGATGCATATTGGGTTAATAGTCTACAATTAGATTATTCATTTAATACAAAGTTGTTTAGTCAGGTTCAATTGAAATTCTTGGTTAACAATATTCTTAATGTTGAGTATTCTAATAATGCTTATGGTGGTATTTGGTACGAGCAAGGTGTCGAAAATACATGGGCTTATTATTATCCTCAAGCAGGAATTAACTTTATGGGCGGATTAGTACTTACATTCTAAAATATTGACAGGGGATTTTATTTAACCGGGATAATCAATTGATTGTTCCGGTTTTTTATAAACTAACAGATAGCTTTAATAAAAATATTCTGCCATTTAGGTAGGCATACCTGTCATTATAAGATAATCTTGATGATGAGCTTATTCCATTGGCTTCAAAACTTGATATAGCTATGTTTTGATTGTTTAGTATGTTTTTAATTGAAAGAGAGATTTGCAAACTTGTTTTGTTTTTTATTAATTCAAATGATTTTCCGCCACTTATATCGAGTTTAAGCCCCCCATTTAATTTCTTTTGAGAAAAAAAGGAATCTGTTGTTGGAGATTCGTAACCAAAGATATTTGAAACATACTCAGTACGGCACTCGGGAGCAAAACCTCCGTAGATATTATCATAGTAATTAGCATTAATACTTGCAAACCACTTTTTGGAATTATAATATGATATCCCTGCATTAATAATTGCTTGAGGTATATTAGGAATTTTGTAGTTTGTAATATAAATTGTCTCATTTTCGAGAAAGACCTGATCGCTATAATACATGTAAATATCCATCATTGGACGATTTGAATATTTGTACAATCCAATAGTTCCTCCTGCAAAAAGATAAAATGATTTGGCAAAATTATATTCGGAATAAAACTCGATACCTGTTCGTAATGTATTTATACTGTCAATTGCTACTGCCACCGGTTGATTTAATGAGCTTTCAAAGAATCTTATTGTTGATGTATAGTTGTATGTTTTATTAAAGAAAGCAGCTATTTGAAATCTTAATTTCTCACCTGTATATCTATATGTGATATCAGAATTCAATGATGAGTAATTATCGTAATTTCTAGTAGAATCTGAAACTGTCGGGTATAAATAAATATCTAAATATTCGGGCAGTCCACAATTCAATGATGCTTTGGCAATTAGAGTATGATGCTCGCCAATACTATGTTTAATAAGACCATTAAGCTGATATTCAATCCCGGAAATCAACTGCCCTTTACCTAGTGAGATATCAGGATGATAAAAGTATTGCATATTACCGGTTCGGTACGATTGTTTATATCCTAAATTACCTGATAATGAAAATAGTGTAGTTTCATATTCTTTTATGCTATTAAAAAAAGCAAAAATTTGATTTTCAGTTAATAAATAGTCGAAGCCAAATGTATCTGCTTCATAAATTAGATTGTTTGGAATTTGAAGGTCATTTTGCGGGTCGATTTCAAAACTCGTCTGTTCTGCATAAGCATCAATATCAAGATGAAAATCTGCACCTAGCAAAGATGCCATACTTTTGTAATAGTGTTGTTTACTGTTATTAAAGTAAACTCCTGTAATAAATTGACTGTTTTCTGTAGTATGAGTTAATTGGGTACTTGCCTGTATAGTGTTATCAGATTGATTATGTTCCGAGATGTAGTATTTTGCTCTGTTTCCTGTTGCATTATTGCCCATAATTCCTTCTGCGCCTTCTATCATATATAGATTTACGGTATTCCAATGGTAAATATCATCCCAATTGATTCTGTAAAAATCAGGTTCATTTGTCCATTGTTCTGTTAAATATGAGAACATGTATGAATCTTCATTATAAAATCCCGGTAAATTGTTATAATATGTGGGGTATGGGTTTGGAGCATTATATATTTCAAGTTCTGATATAGCTGTTTTTCCGGTAAAATATGCAATGCTAGTGCTAAGAGCATTCTTTTCAGATAATTCCCAGGTATGATTTAATATTCCATTATTGTTATTCCCGAATGAGTAATTTGCACTTAGCATGTTATCATTCCAATATCCGAAGCAGGGATTATAAAAATTGTTATTTCTAAGTTCATATACTTCATTTACAGACATTGTACTGTACAGACCATAATAGTCGTTTCCAAAAAGGCTTAAAGATATTTGTTGTTTATTCCCGATATTCATTGATATTTCTGTAAAATAGTCAAACATATTCAGACCGGTACCTTCAATATAAGCTTGATTTGCAAGTATGCCTGATGTGGCAAATGTGATATTTAATCCGTTTTTTAATTGACCGCTGTTAAATGTAAAACCAGCCTGTGTTCCAAAGTTTGGATAAACTGTTGAAATATTGGTCTCTGCCGACATTCTGTTTTGTTTTGCTAGCTTTAAGTTATATGTTCCTGTTGAAATTCCGGAAATATTTGAGGAATAATTGAAATCTGACAATATTAATGAAGAGTTTGCAATTCCCGACCATGATGGGATTATTTTATCCGTAATATCACTTTTATTTAATTTAATTCCCTTATATACAATGCTAAAATCGGAACTTGTTAAGCCACGTTGTATCATAGAAGTGTTAAAACTATACGTAGGAATGTTTTGTAATATTAAGTCTTCAGAAAGTAAATTCAATTTGTTTAGATAGAAAGTTGAATAATTAAAATTTACTGTTTGGTTTAGAATTTCTGTATTAGAATTAATATGTGTTTTATTCTTATTTTTTATCGTATCCTGATCGTTTAAATTGTTATTAACAGCTTGTACTTCAAGTGAGTGGAATGTCATTAATAGCAATAAAACCAATGATAATGTATAGAAATGTTGTTTCATAATAGATAATAATTCTCAAAATTAGCACAATTTTGTTATTACTTAAAGATTTTTAATGTTATTTAAAACTTGAATTAAAAACCTATCTTTGCAAAACAATTCAAAAATATGAACTATTACAAAATACTGAGACTTAACAGGCTAATTAAGAGCGACCGGATTAAGATTTTCGGCCTTGCGGTTTTGTATATGTTAAAAAAAAGATATTTAAATGTATTTCTTGATCCAAATCTTACATGTAATTTTAGATGCAGGATGTGTTATTTCTCAGATCCTGAATATAAACCTGAGAAAAAGCGCATGGATGATGAGACAATTAAGAAAATTGCTGAGAACTTCTTTAAATATGCATTGAAATTACAAATAGGTTGTGGTGCAGAGCCTGGCTTGTTTAAGAATAATGAGTTAATAATCAGAGAGGCTAAAAAGTATTTTGTTCCGCATATTTCATTTACAACAAATGCATCTTTATTGGATTTTGATAAAATTAAAACACTTGCAGAAGCAGGTCTGGATGAAATGATTATCTCAATGCACGGAACTCAAAAAGAGGTTTACGAATCAATGATGCCAGGAGCAAAGTTTGGGAAGTTACATGAGGTTCTGAAAGCAATAGGAGTTGTTAAATCTGATTTTCCAAACTTTAAACTAAGAATTAACTATACTGTAAATCCTGATAATATTGAAGATCTTGTACATTTTACTGACTATCTTGAACAGTATAAAATTGATACTCTGCAAATAAGACCTATAAGAAAGATTGGAAATTCATCATATTCTGATTTCAATTTAAAAAGGAAACAAGTAAAGTATTCGAAAGTTGTAGAGATTTTAGAGAAAAAATGTCACGAAAAATCAGTAGTCAGTTTAATTACCCATAATCTTCCTGAGGAGCAATTATATAAACAGACATTAGATGTTGCAAAATACACTTATTGCTATATTTCACCTAAATATTTTGGGATAGATAACTATTCTATAGAAGATTCTAGTTATAGAAATCATCTTCGTAAAACACAATTTTTATCCAAAGTACTAAAAGATGTTTTCCTAACCAGAAATAGGAGAGTAGAAGCCTCACAGAATTTTGGTAATTATGATGTGAGCTTATAAGTATAATCAAAGTTTTAGTAATTGGATTCTTTCTTATATTTTAGCAATAACTTGATTATTTTAACGTGAGATACTGTCTTAAAAAGCAAGTAAAAACATAATTTTTTTTAATTT
>CAYUWD010000104.1:0-13491 GCA_964448235.1 uncultured Bacteroidales bacterium
ACGGTTATCTAACTTCATTTACTGAGGTGGATGGTGATATAAATAACGAAATTCAAAATCTCTCAGAAGTTCTAATAGAAAACAATAGTGCTGGAAATAGAAATATTATAAATTTAGCCGACCCAATAAATAATCAAGATGCTGCCACAAAAGCATATGTCGACTTATTACAACAACAATTAGACTTATTAAACGAGATCAATCTTGATGCAGGATTTTATGGTGTACTGACTGATATTGAGGGCAATATTTATAAAACTATTAAAATTGGCGATCAAGTATGGATGGCAGAAAATCTTAAAACAACTAAATATAATGATGGAACTAATATTGCAACAATCATATCTTCTTTGTGGGATAATATAAACGATCCTTTTTACTGCTGGTTTAATATAAATTATGTAAATAAAGAACCATATGGAGCATTCTACAACTTTTATGCAGCTTGTGAACCAAATATATGTCCCAGTGGTTGGCACGTACCAAGCAAGTCTGAATTTGCAACATTAACAAACTATTTAATATCTAATGGTTATAATTATGATGGTACAACAAGTGACAACAAAATAGCAAAATCAATGGCAGACCCAACAGATTGGGATACATTTATTTTTCCTGGATCAATTGGTAACACTGACTACCCTGATGTGCAAAACTCAAGTAAGTTTTCAGCATATCCTGCTGGTATAAGAAGTGGGAACACTACTAATTTTGTATTTCAAGGAGAATATGCAATGTTTTGGACAACGGATGCAAGTGTTACATACCCAACTGACGCTTACCTATTTCAACTCTCCAATAATAATCCATGGTCTTCAGACGTCACAGGCGACCAAAATCATGGAGCTTCGATAAGATGCGTAAGAGATTAAATATTATATAAGTAGTGTTGTTGAGTTAAAAACTTTAGTTAAGTTTGTAATGTCAGTATTTATACATTTTATCAATGAGGTTAAGTAGATTTTTCTTTTTATTCATTTTTATAGTTTCCTTTTCTATAAATAGCTTTTCACAAAGCTTTCCATCGTTTTTTATGGATGAATATGAAAGTACAGACTCAAATACACTTAATCTTAGAATTGATAACACAAACTTCCTAAAAAACAACGAATATTTTAACCCATTTGTCGAAGGATATACACTTATTGGTTATTGGTTAAAACCTCAGATTGAATATAATGCAGGACCTAAACTTAGTTTTTATGGAGGTTTTCATGCACAAAAATATTCAGGTATTGATGGTTTCTCAGAGTTTAAACCTCTTTTTAGTCTTAAATATAAAACCGGAGAGTACTCTAATTTAGTCTTTGGAACACTTTCCGGAACAACGAATCATGATATTGGAGATTATTTACTTGCTGAAGAGTACTACTTAACTGATAATGTTGAAAATGGCATTCAATTTATTCACAAAAGCAGCAGATTTATGTCAGATACATGGATTGATTGGAAACAATTCATTTTTGAAGGGTCTTTATATCCTGAAATCTTATTCTTTGGAAGTTCAAATTCGTTAAGTCTGTATCAAAAAGAAAATTCAAGTCTTGAAATAAAATTTTCTGGAGTTGCGAGCCATATAGGTGGTCAGATTGATGCTTGTGACACAACTGTTCAAACAATAATGAACTCACAAACAGGACTGGATTATAAAATAATAACAAAAAGTAATGTCCTAAATAATATCAGGTTATTCGGACATTACTACACCTCACTTGATCAGAGTCCTAATAAAAGACTTAAGTATATTTATGGTTGTGGGGTAAATTCAGGTATAGAAATGTCAAACAAATGGGTAAATATAAGGCTGGAGCATTGGTATGGTGAATTTTTCTTTACTAAATTTGGAAATCAGATGTTTAATTCAATGAATATTGAATCACCAAGATATACCGAAGATCAAAGAGCATTTGTAAACGCTCATTTATTATGTAAATATGAACCAACTGATTATATAAAAATGGGACTTGGTGCAAACTTATACTTTGACTTATACAATCAAACATTAGAGCATTCAATGGGGTTTTATATAAAGACTCGATTTAAATATAAACTACTTGATTAAAATAATAAGATTATGAAAAAGACAGCAGTATTACTTTCTATAATCGCAATAATATTTGCAGCATGTACTAAAGAAAATGTAACAACAACGCCATATTCAGATAGCATTAGTGGTGTAAGAATTAGATATGTTGTAAACGTATTAGATGGTTCTGTTAGTGCAGGAAAGAGCATAATGCCAATTGACAGTACTACTGTTTGTGTTGTTGTTAATGACAGTATTTATGAAACACCAGTTGATGAAAATGGAATAGCAATATTTAACAATTTATTTGCAGGAAATGCTATAGTCAAAGTTAAATGCGAGGGTTATACAACAGCAAACTTAATTGTCGATCTTAAAGCAATGCCTGACACAACAAATATCTATGATGCATCAAACCGGAGGATTGTTTCAAGTTTAATTCATATTTTTCCGATAGAGGGTGAAAGTATGGCAAAGGTTTCAGGGAAGGTTTATGCTGATTTAGATTTAACAGATGGCGATTTTGAATTAGTATCAGAAAATATAAATATCAGAACGCTTGTAAATACTCATGATTTATATAAGTTTGTTGACCATGATTGTTCAGGTGGAATAGTCAGTTTAAGTTATGAAGGATTGTTTTATAATACATCCAACTTATCTGGGAATTATAGTATTAACGTTCCTGCAGCTTTGGTTGGTTTAGAATATATAATCAGTGCAGATGACTTTGACTATCTGCAACAAATTACTCCTACAGAAACTAGTAGAAAAGTTTTTAGCTTTTCAGCAGATACAATTAGTGTTCAAACTGGCGGGAATTATATAAAAGATTTATTTTACGATTATATATAATTATAAAATAGTAAGCTAATAAGCCGAGTTTAAACTAACGTTAATTAGATTCTTTACTCTTTCTAAAACAGGTGGATGGGAATATGATGTAAATACTACCCAAGGGTGTGGTGTTAAATTACCCATATTATGTGATGTGAGTTTCTTTAATGCAGATACTAATTCATTCTTTAGACCATGTCTCTTAGCAAAATTATCAGCCTGAAATTCTGCTCGTCTACTAAAAAATGCAGATACAATACCCAGTATTGATGATAGTGGGCTATAAATAATCCCAAAGGCAATAAGTGAAATGTGAAAGTAAGCTTGATCAACACCTAATGCTTGTGATAATTCTTGACTTCCAGCAAATAAGCTAAAGATATAAAGTGTTATTCCTGTTTCAATAATTGAAGCAAACATTGTCTTATAAATATGTTTGTGTTTATAGTGTCCTATTTCATGAGCAAGAACAGCAACAATCTCTTGGATAGACATTTCTTTGATTAATGTATCATATAAAACAATTCTTTTCTTAGGTCCCATACCACTAAAATATGCATTTGCTTTAGTAGATCGTTTTGACCCGTCAATAATAAATATTTTATCAATGTTAAATCCTGCCTTTTTGCCAAAATCCATTATTGCTGAATATAATTCTCCTTCCTCTAAAGGGGTTTGTTTATTAAATAATGGTACAATTAGTACAGAATAAAACATATTCATAAATATCGAAAATGCGACTACAAGTCCCCAAGCAAATAGCCAAAAATATTCTGGATTTAATTCGTAAAACCAAATTATTAAGGATAATATTCCACCACTAATAACTCCCATTAATAACCATGATTTTATTTTATCAAGAATATATGTTTTAGGAGTCGTTTTGTTAAAACCATATTTATTCTCTATAATAAAAGTATCATATATTGAGAAAGGCATTGATAATAGATCCAAACCTAAAAATATTATAGCAAAAAACAATATACTTTTTAAAATGTTTTGATCTGTAATTCTCTCGGCTATTTCATTAACGTAAGCAAATCCATTAAATAAAAGCATGAAAATAATTAATGAAAAACTAAATATGGATGTTAAAATTCCAAAACGATAATTTTCAGTTTTATATTCTTGTTGTTTTTTATAATTTTCAAAATTATATACATCTTTTAGCTCATCCGGAATAGGTTTGTTAAACCACGATGCATTAAGAAAGCTTAATATTTGATCGAAGAAAAAACCAAATACGATTATTGTAAGTATTATAATAAATATAATTTCTGCGTTCATATTCTTTTTTTTACAAATGTAAAACATTTCTTTAATACAATTATTAAAAGTTGTGAGTATGGTGATAATCTTTATGTTTATACAATTTTTAATAATCTTTACGTTATAATCTTTATTATGTATTTTTTATTAATTTTGCATTATGAAATCATTGAAAATCATTCTGATATCTGTTGTGTCTTTTGTTGCAACAAGCACTTTTGCCCAAATAAAAGACACATCTATTAATATTTGGCAATGTGAAATAAATTATTCTTTTCAAATGCCTTATGGAGATATGGCAGATAGATTTGGATTAAATTCTACAATTGGTGTTGGGTTAAATTATAAATTAAAATCTAATTGGACTCTTGGATTTGAATTAAATTATCTTTATGGTGGAACCATAAATGATAGTACAAGTATATTGACAAATTTAATGACAGAATCTGGTCAGATTATTAATGAATATGGTGAGTATGGAACGATTTTATTAACAGAACGAGGTTTTTATTCTGGGGTAAAAATTGGTAGAGTTTTTCCTGTCTTTGCACCTAATCTAAATTCGGGTATAGTTTTTAATGTAGGAGCTGGGTTGCTTCAACATCATATTCATATAGAGAATAAAGATAATAATACTCCACCAGTTTTAGGTGATTATAAAAAGGGGTATGATAGGTTAACAAATGGATTGTCATTAAGGGAATTTGTTGGTTATCAGTATCTAGATAATAATAGTATAATCAATTTTTATATTGGAGTAGAATTTTATCAAGCTTGGACTAGGTGTCGTAGGGATATAAATTTTGATACTATGGAAAGAGATAACACGGACCGAAATGATTATTTATTTGGAATAAGAGCGGGATGGATATTGCCTCTATATAAAAAGAATCCTGACGAATATTACTACTATTAATATTATACAATGTTATTGATCTACATTATAGGGACTCGTCTGTATTTTTTAGCTATACGAATTGCTTCTGCTTTTAATTTAAAAGCAAAACTTTTAATTAAAGGTCAAAAAAAATGGAAATCAAATCTGAAAGATCTGATCATTCCAAATGAAAATTATATTTGGATTCATTGTGCATCACTTGGTGAATTTGAACAAGGTAGACCTCTGATTGAAAAGCTTAAATCAGAGCCTTTAACACAGACTTATAAAATTATTTTAACATTTTTTAGTCCTAGTGGATATGAAGTCAGAAGAAATTATGATCATGCCGATATTGTTTTTTATTTACCATTTGATAAAAGAAAAAATGCTCAAGAATTTCTTAATATTGTAAATCCGCTTTTTGCAATTTTTGTTAAATATGAATTTTGGTATTTTTATTTGTCGGCATTAAAATCTAAAAACATTTCATCATATTTAATTTCTGCTATTTTTCGTGATAAACAGATATTTTTTAAATCATATGGTAAGTTTTTTCTGAAATCTATAAAATCATTTACTCATATTTTTGTTCAAGATCAAAATTCTTTAAGATTATTAGATACAAAGAAAATAACTAATTGTGATGTGTGTGGAGATACACGTACAGACAGGGTTTTAGAAATAGCTAAAGAAGATTACAAAAACGACATATTAAAGAAATTTACTAAAAATAAGAATACTATAGTTTGCGGAAGTACTTGGCCTGAAGATGAAAAACTAATATCTAAATTTGTAAATAATTCGAATGATACTTATAGGTTTATTATTGCGCCTCATGAAATTGATGATAAACATATTACTTTAATTGAAAAACAACTAAGCTGTAATTATATCAGATACTCTGAGATTACTAGTGAAATATCTGGAGAAGTTAAACTTATTATTATTGATTCAATTGGTTTGTTGTCAAAATTATACAGATTTGGACAAATAGCATATATTGGTGGAGGATTTGGAAAAGGAATTCATAATATACTTGAGGCTGCAGTATATAAAATTCCAATTATTTTTGGCCCGAATTACAAAAAATTCAAAGAAGCTAACGATTTAATTAAAATTGAGTCAGCTTTTTGTGTTAAGACGACCGCTGCACTGATATGTATAATAAATAGACTCGTTAGTGATTTTGATATGGTTGTTGAAATACGTAAGGCAATAAATGGCTACATTAATCAATCTTCCGGATCTACGCAATATATCTTTAATAAATTGCATAATATCGGCGAATTTTAACATTTTTGCGTGTAAAATATTCTTAAAATAAATGTTAATTACTTTTTTATCACACTTTAGTTAATCATATTTAATTGGCTGTATTTCAGTTAAATGCCGAGCATATAGTTAATGGGTGTATTAAGTAAACATGTAATTGTTAAAAAAATGCGATAAAAAATCTGTATCCCATAAAAATCAATAAGTACAGCGGTTAATATTTTTTTTTATAAAAATTCTTGCATTTATTTAAGTCCTTGATTTTAGGTGGATTACAAAACACAGATTTTTTTTATGCAATCACTGTTAATAACCTATGCTTTTTTTTACTTTAAAATGATGTAATTTTATGATGCGAAATTTACTTGTTGATATTCTGGTAAAATTACAATCGCAAAAAAGACATTATATACTTTATAAATAAAATATTTACAAAATACAAACTTTAATAAGATTATGTATCTTAATAACAACATGAAAGAACAAGAAATTAAAACAAGTGTAAAGAGAAAGACATTTACTGATACAGAAGCGCTTCGTGCTAGCGAAGAGTATTTTAATGGAGATCAATTAGCAGCTAGAGTCTGGATTAATAAATATGCTTTAAAAGATTCAGATGGAAACCTTTATGAACTGACTCCGGATGATATGCATAAACGTTTGACAAACGAGATACATAGAATTGAAAAGAAATATGAAAATCCCATGTCAGAAGAATTGATATATAGTCTTTTGAAAAATTTTAAGTATATCGTTCCACAAGGTGGCCCAATGTCTGGTATAGGAAATGATTTACAAATTGTATCTTTATCAAATTGTTTTGTTATTGGAAATGATACAACAACTGATTCTTATGGTGGGATTCTTAAAATAGATCAAGAGCAGGTGCAATTAATGAAACGTCGTGGTGGTGTAGGACATGATTTATCACATTTACGGCCAAAAGGTTCTCCGGTTAAAAATTCAGCTTTAACTTCTACTGGGATTGTTCCTTTTATGGAAAGATATTCAAATACTACCAGAGAAGTAGCACAAGATGGTCGTAGGGGTGCATTAATGCTTAGTGTTTCAATTAAGCATCCTGATAGTGAAGAATTTATTGATGCTAAATTAACTCAGGGAAAAGTTACAGGAGCGAATGTTTCCGTTAAAATTACTGATGATTTTATGGATGCATTGGTAAATAAAGAAAAATATATTCAACAATATCCCGTAGAAGATTCTACACCAAAATACCTCAAAGAAATAGATCCACTTAAATTATGGAAAAAAATTATCCATAATGCATGGAAATCAGCTGAGCCAGGTATTTTATTCTGGGATACAATAATTAACGAATCTGTTGCTGACTGTTATGCAGATCTTGGCTATAAAACTGTTTCTACGAATCCTTGTGGAGAAATCCCTCTTTGTCCATACGATTCTTGCAGATTACTTGCCATAAATCTATATTCATACGTTGAAAATCCATTTCAAAAAAATGCAAAATTTAATTTTGATAAATTTGTAGAACATGTTGGTTATGCGCAGAGAATAATGGATGATATTATCGATCTTGAACTCGAAAAAATCGATGGTATTCTTGCAAAAATAAACTCTGACCCAGAAAGCATGGAAATCAAGCGAGTAGAGCGTAAATTATGGGAAAATATAAAGAAAAAAGCAGAAGAAGGTAGAAGAACAGGAGTTGGAATAACTGCTGAAGGAGATATGTTAGCTGCTTTGGGATTAAAATATGGTTCTGAAGATGCAAACGACTTTGCCACAGAAGTTCATAAAACACTTGCTATAGAAGCGTATAGATCATCCGTAAATATGGCAAAAGAAAGAGGGTTTTTCTCGATTTATGATGCGCAACGTGAACGAAATAATCCATTAATTCAAAGAATTAAAGCAGAAGATCCAAAATTAATTGAAGAAATGGAAACTTGGGGTAGACGAAATATTTCTATTTTGACAATAGCTCCAACCGGAACAACTAGTTTAATGACTCAAACAACTTCTGGAATAGAACCGGTTTTTCGCCCATTCTATAAACGTCGTAGAAAGGTAAATCCCAATGACCCTGAGTCTAGAGTAGATTTTGTCGATGAACAAGGCGATAAGTGGGAAGAATATAATGTATTTCATCATAATTTTATTACTTGGTTAAAAGTAAATAAGTATAATATTGATGAAGTCAAAAATTATGAGGTAGATAAGCTTAATGAATTAGTTGCAAAATCACCCTACTATAAGGCAACTTCCGAAGATATTGATTACATTTCAAAAGTGAGAATGCAAGGCTCTATTCAAAAATGGGTGGATCACAGCATTAGTGTAACAATAAATATGCCTGAAAATGTATCTGAAGAAACTGTTGGAGATTGTTACCTTGAAGCATGGAAAAGCGGTTGTAAAGGAATAACTGTTTATAGAGAAGGATCTCGTGACGGAGTTCTGGTTTCTCAAAGCGATAAAAATAAAAATCGTAAAAATATAGAATTAAAACGTCCAAAAGTTCTTGAAGCAGACATAGTTAGATTTCAAAATAATAAAGAAAAATGGATTGCATTTATTGGATTATTAGATGGCTCTCCATATGAAATATTTACAGGTCGTGTTGAAGAAGATGTATTAAATATTCCGGTAGCTATAGAAAATGGCCAAATAATTAAAATGCGTTTTGAAGATGGAACCTCAAGATATGATTTCCAATATAAAAACAAATATGGCTATATGACAACTTTTGAAGGCTTGTCACATACATTTGATAAAACATATTGGAATTATGCAAAATTGATTTCAGGAGTTTTACGTCATGGAATGTCGATAGAAAAAGCAGTTGAATTAGTATCTTCTTTGGAATTAGATAGTGATAATATTAATACTTGGAAGAACGGAGTTGAAAGAGCTCTTCGTAAATATATACCAAATGGAACCAAAGCATCTAAAAAAGGAGACAAATGTCCTGGATGTGGTCTTGAAGATACTCTTGTATATCAAGATGGTTGTGTAATTTGTACCGATTGCGGATATTCAAAATGTGGATAAAACTTTTTTGAGTTGTCCCCCAACTCAATTTTCTACATCCCTTATATGTCTTAGTAAGCTAAAAAGACTGTTCCACAGCAGTCTTTTTTCTTTTTATGTGTATAAACGATTAAGCATACCAACTTATATACACTATGTAGGTGGGATTCATGGCTCCTGAGACTCTCGAAGGATGAATCTTACCTACAGATGTCCACAAATCAAAATGTCACCAATTTATAATTCTTCTTTGTCTTAAGGTAGGTGCGAATAATCTGATGTACATCCTTATTCTCCGGGAAAGGCGAAACGGTATCAAGTAAATCATCAAAATTTAGATCAGTAATTTCATCAACACTACCATAGCCATAATACTTACTGTCTTTAATTGCTACAAACCATTGCTTATCATCGTCACTATCCTGAGGTAGAATAAAAACATTAGTAAGATTAAGTGATATCTCGGAAATAAAATCTTTTGCTCTTTTATTATAAGATTCAGCAGACTCAACGCTAATACAAGCACCACGGCATTCACCTAGTCCAAAATAAAAGCATGCTCCGGCACTTTGATATAATCCACAAAGCTTTTGACAGAGATTATATTTAGTACAATATCTTGACAGAGATTCTGTAGCAGCAGCTTTTGATGAATAGACATTAATGCAATCGCCATTTACTTTGTCTGTATTGCCAATTTTAAAACAGATGTAGCCATTGATATCATTTTCTTTGAATATACCCCAATTGTTAGTCGTTTGTCTCTGAGCTTTATTAAAAATAGGTTTATTTTGTTTAATTTCATTTGACTCTTTTAATAATGCGATAAGTTCATTGCCGGTAAGTTCAAAATCTACATCGGCAATAGTTGATCGCATATTTATTGCTTTTGTTGTTTTTTCATTTCGCAAATGAGATAATACTCTAGAATATATATTTTTACTCTTTCCAATATAAATTAATTCATTATCTGAATTATAGAAATAATAAACTCCGCATTTTTTTGGTAAGTTTTTTATTTTCGAAAGGTCTATATTAGGGTTAAGTCCGTTAATTGAAAAACCATTAATATTTATTCCTTGATTTTGCTGCATATCTTTTTGAAAAATCATGTTAAAAAGTACAGCTGTTGCTTTTGCATCTGCATATGCTCTATGAGCATTTTTAAGATCAATGTTTAAATCTTTGCAAATATTACCGAGACTATATGATTTATGACCAGGGAAAAGTTTTCTGCTAAGTTTTAAAGAGCATAAGGTGTTTAAGCGATATTTATATCCAAGATTGGCAAATTCTTCTTTAATAAAACTATAGTCGAAATTCACATTATGAGCGACAAATATTGTATCTTTTGTGATTTCTACAATCTTAGCGGCAATTTCATAAAATTTGGGTGCGTTTTCCAACATATCGTTGGTAATTCCTGTAAGATTGGAGATAAATGGTGTAACAAGTCTTTCAGGGTTTATTAGACTTGTAAATTTATCTAATATTTTATACCCGTTAGTAATATAAATAGCGATTTCCGTAATTTTTTCATTTTTTGCATACCCTCCTGTGGTTTCAATATCAATTACCGAAAAACGTTGTTCCATTCTAATTTCTACGTTTCTTTTTCTTTTTATTAATTAACTCGATACTTAAAAAAGGTGGGCGACGCATATATACAGCAATTATTGCTCCTGCTAAACCTCCGGCAAATCCTCCGGTAATTCCAGGCCAACCAAATGATTGTAATAAAAAATTAATGATGACCAATCCTGCAAACACACCGATTGCTAGTAAAATAATTTTTTTCCAATTGTAATTTAGTTTAACTTCTGCATTACAATATACGCAATATCTATTTTCTAAACCTTTTCTTTTAGAGAAGATTCTTTTAAGGGCATTTCCTTGTTTATGACAATTTGGACATTCCATATTGCAAAAATAAGCAAATGATTAGATATTAGAAATAATAGAATGATAATAATACTAAAGCTACGATACTAATTTTTTATAATCAAAAATTGAAATATCATAATATTTTATAAATTTGTATTCTTGATTATTAATAACGAAAATTAAAGAATATGTCAGGACATAGTAAATGGTCAACAATTAAGAGAAAAAAGGGAGCCGCAGATGCTAAACGTTCAAAAATCTTTTCGAAATTATCAAAAGAGATTACAATAGCAGTAAAAGAAGGTGGTGGAACAGATCCAGAATACAATGCAAAGTTACGATTAGCAGTTCAAAATGCAAAGGGAGTAAATATGCCTAAAGACAATATTGAACGTGCAATCAAAAAGGGAGATCAAGATGGAGCTAGTTTTATGGAACTCACATTTGAAGGATATGCTACTCATGGTATAGCTGTTTTTGTTGAATGTTTATCTGATAATAATAATAGAACAGTCTCTTCTGTAAGGTCTGCATTTAATAAATATAATGGCTCACTTGGTACAAATGGCTCACTTAGTTTTTTATTTGACAGAAAAGGAGTTTTTGAATTTTCTAAATTAGATGAAATGGATTTAGATGAGTTAGAACTTGAGATAATTGACGCAGGAGCAGAAGAAATTGAAATTGATGAGGATACAATTACTGTAACCTGTGCATTAGAAGATTTTGGAAATCTTAATAAAAAACTCGAAGAGCTAAATATTGAAGTAACCAGTGCAGATTTACAAAGGATTCCAAATGATACAAAAGAGTTATCTGTCGATCAGGCAAAATCTGTAATGAAACTTATAGATGTTTTAGAGGAAGATGATGATGTCCAGAAGGTTTTCCATAATATAGAAATGACAGATGAATTAGCTTCAGCGATGGAGTAATAGAGATGCAGCAATTTAGATAAAACAAATAAAAAATGGGTGATTTCTACTAATCACTTATTTTTTTTTCAAAATACGAAAAAAATATTTGGCAGAATAAAAATTATTTCATTTATTTGCAGTCCCAAATACGATAAAGGGTTTTATGGTCCGTTCGTCTAGGGGTTAGGACGCCAGGTTTTCATCCTGGTAACAGGGGTTCGATTCCCCTACGGACTACAGATTAAGAAATACAAAAACAAGCAAACCTCCGAAATCCAGTGATTATCGGAGGTTTCTTTTTTTACCCCTATGCAAAATAGGATTGATCCGAAATAAGACACAAACTCATGGAGAAATAGTGGATTAATAATTGCAAAATATTAATCCACGATTTTGGGTGCTTTTGCACTGTAATTCAGTCGATTGCATTTTTAAAAAATGGAGGTGTTTATGAGCAAAAGAGCATCTATGAATTTATTATTTTCGTAAGAAAAAACAGAGTGCTAAAATCAGGTAAAGTTTCTATTAATATTAGAATCAGCATTTCCAGAAAAACAACTTAAGCTTCAATCGGAATTAATATTGAACCAGGCATGTGGTCGGAAAGCATCTGTAGAGCAATTGGGTCTTCAAAAAAAGCAAAGATTATTAATAATCATATTGAACAAACAATTACAGATATCTATAATCACTACAGGTCACTAGCTTTAGAGAACAAAGAGATTACAGCTACTTCAATAAAAAATGCCTGGAAAGGAGTGGAAGAAAAACCAAAGATGTTAATTGATGTTTTTGAGGAGCACAACGAAAATGTTAAGAATTTAATTGGCATCGACTTCGCAAACAATACTTATCAAAGATATGTGGTAACACTTTCACATATAAAGGAATTTATAAAAAAACAATATGGCATAGATGATATGCCTATAAAAGATGTTGATTATAAATTTATTGCAGATTTTGAATTGCATTTAAAAATATCTAGAAAATGCAGTCATAATACAGCAACTAAGTATGTCAAGAATTTTAAAAAGATAACAAGAATTGCGATAGCGCATGATTGGATAAAAGTTGATCCATTTGTAAATCATAAATTTAAATTTGAAAAGGTTGACAGGGGGTTTCTCGCTGAAACTGAACTAGAGATAATTAGAAAGAAACATTTTAAAATTGAAAGACTTGAAAATGTAAAGGATGTATTCCTTTTTGCATGCTATACAGGATTAGCATATTCTGACTTAAAAAGTCTTAATAACGAAAACTTAATAAATAAAGAGAATGGAAGCAACTGGATATATACAAAGAGAACTAAAACCGGAAATGCTTGTCACATTCCACTTATTGAAGCAGCAATTGATGTGTTGAATAAATATAAACATCATCCTTTTTGTAAA
>CAYUWD010000105.1:0-13307 GCA_964448235.1 uncultured Bacteroidales bacterium
GTATTCCAAAAAGGAAGGTTTAGTTTTTTTTCTGTTTTTCTTTCAACAAAAAAAGGTAATTTGTAAAATAAATTTATATCAATAATTTCTTCTAAATCATCAATACATAAAGCATAAGAAAAAAGTCTATTAGAATCTATTTTTTTATTGGGTAAGAGAAATCCAATTGCTTGAATACTTGTATCGCTAACATATAAAATAGCTTTGTAATATTTTTCGGGGATAGAAACATTGTTTTTACCTATAGCATTTAGATTGTTAGTTAATACCGGACCTGTGGTTATATAAATATTATCTAGGCTTTTGGCATATTCTCTTGTTTTATTTTCTAGACTTTTCCATATTCCTCTGTTAAAACCTAATTCTTGGGGAGAAATATTACTAAAATAAAAAGATTCTTCCATAGTAATTTGTGAAAAACACATATCTGCTGCTGGTACGAGATGACCTCTATCGTATCCACTACCTTTATAATCGCTGTTATTTGCTGTTTCTGTAGTTACTTTTGGATCAGGTATAAATTTGTTATTTCTTTTAACATTATTTTGAAGCATATCTTTTGTTAGTTTATATGCTACCCATTTTGCTTGTTCATGGTTTTCGCTATACACAAAGCAATATGCGTGATGACAAATTATTTTTTCATTTTTCCGTTTTTTTGCTAATTCAAATTGATTGACTTTTGTTTGTGCATAAATATTACCTGAAAACAAAAATGCAGTTATTAAAAAGTAGAATGAAATAGTTTTTTTAATTAATATTGGTTTCATAATCATGCTGTTCGTTTATTTCTTCATTTTGTGAATGTTTACGGATAGCTCCACCAACAATATCTTCAAAAGCAGAATAAGTTATACAAGTTGTAAGAGGGGCTGTAAATAATATGCCTACGCCAAAAGCAAATATTCCTGCAATATTAATCAAAGTTAACACTATAAAGAATCCGAAAAAATTCCACCAGTTTTTATGAATTATTTTACGACTTAATTCCATTGCTACCCAAACATCATATCCAAAAAATATTATAAACATATTTGCCATAGAATATCCTATAGCTAAATATATTCCAGGAACAATTATAAAAAATAACCCGACAACAATAAGAACGCCAGTTATTATATTTAGTAATATTAAAGGTAAAAAAAACTCAAAACCATCAAAAAATCGAGAAAAACCAGGCTTTTTATTTAGTAAAATGTCATTTGCAACAAGGATTGTTCCCGCAATAAATATAGGTCTTACTATACTTGTGAGTAGTCCTGAATAGTCGTTAAATAAGTATCCTATTACAATAAATAATGCAAAAACGATAGAAAAAAAACCAATAAAAATGCCCATTTCTTTTCGAAAAAGATTAAATCCGTCTTTGAAATATTTATTAAAATTAATTGATATCCATCATCTACAAGTTTTTGAAATGCATGATCATAATTTTTCATAATTATTTATTATAAATAGAATAAGAATTAATGTGTTATGGTATTAAAAATTTCTCTATCTCCTGAAATATACTTCATTAATTGCAAAGATGGTGATGGAATAAACGGGATGTTAAATAATTTTTCCCATTTTGAATCAATTTTTTTTATAGTATCCAAATTCATAGTTAAAATATTGGGCCATCTTCTAGAAAAACCATGTTTTTCATCTTTAATACATGCATCTAAGATTAATTTATCTGAATAGATTTTACAATCATGTTTTGGATCTATATTGTTTAAGATATACCATGCATAAAGATATGGATTTTCAAAATCAATAAAATCATTTACCAATATTATAATGCTTGAATCTAAATTTTTTAGATCATCTTTAATTGTTTTATTCGGGTCTTTATCTTCATTAGAAATACCAACTATTATAAAATTATCTTTCTGAAATTTAATATTATTAATACTATTTGATGTAGCTTTATTTTCTATAGAATCAGCATTTGTTAAGTCAATCAGTAATTTGCCACTAAAAGAAGATGTATATGCAGAATGATCGAGTATATCTGTTGGACCTTGTCCAATTAATGTTTGTTTTGATGTAAATTTACTATTAAATGTTTTAAAAACCATTTGATCATCATGTATGTCTATTTCTTCGTTAAAGCAAATAATAATTTTAGTAAACATCATTTGTCCTGCACCTAAAAGAGCATTCATGATTTTAAATCCTTGACCCGGATAAGTTGTCTTGGCTTTTACTAAAACCAAATTGTGTGCAACGCCATATGAAGGCAATCTAATATCGATGATTTCTGGAGCAATTGTTATTTGAATAGGCTTAAGAAAAATTTTTTCTGTCGCTTTTCCTAAGTAAAAATCTTCCATTGGAGGAACACCGACAATTGTTGCAGGATAAATAGCATCTTTACGATGAGTTATGCATGTTACATGAAATACAGGGTATTTATCATCAAGAGAATAAAAGCCTGTATGATCACCAAATGGACCTTCTGTTTTAAATTCTTCGTGTGGGTCGATATAACCTTCAATAACAATATCAGATGATTCAGGAACATATATATCGTTTGTTATTGATTTTACAAGTTTCACTTTTTTATTAGTTAGGAATCCTGCTAAAATGAATTCATCAATATTTTCGGGTAATGGAGCTGTTGCCGAATATGTTATTGCAGGATTTCCTCCTAGTGCTACAGTAACAGGCATTTTCTTTCCAAGAGCTTTATACTTATTAAAGTGCATGGCTCCTCCTTTGTGTAAATGCCAGTGCATGCCGGTAGTTTTTTTATCAAAAATCTGCATGCGATACATTCCAATATTTCTTATGCCTGTTTCAGGATCTTCTGTAATAACTATAGGCAGAGTAAAAAATTTTCCACCATCATGAGGCCAGCATTTTAAAACAGGAAATTTATCCAAATCAGGATCATTTATGATAATTTCCTGACATTTACCTTTACCATTTTTTTTTGAAGGCATCCATTTTGATGCAGTTTTTAGTTTAGGGATTAATGCAAGCTTAGATCTAAAGTTTTGCCCGGCATACATTAAGTTTTCTAATAAACTTTCTATACGTTCTCCCGGTTCATTATATGATTTTAGCCCAAGAGAGTTCAAAATTCTTGTATCAGAACCGTAATGATTTATCAAAACTGGAAAATTGGTTCCGGTATTCTCGAAAAGTAAAGCTTTACCTCCACCTTTTTGTTTCATTATTCTGTCAGCAATCTCACTTATTTCAAGTACAGGATCTACAAAATCAGAAATTCTTATAATTTCATTATTGTTTTCTAGTTGTTCGATATATTCTGACAAACAATTTAGATTCATGATTATTTAGATATTAAGATTTTATCTTCATTGTTTATGTGCCATTTTAAACAATCTTCACACAGACAATCCTTGAAATTTGCTTTTAAATATTCTGCAAGTTTTTTTGATATTGTATAATTCAGACACCAGCATTTATCATTATGCAGGCATTCAAATTCTTTATTACAGCTTTCACAGATTTTCATCATTTCTAAATATTTTAACTATATGTTCGTTAATCTTATTTAAATTCTGTTTTCGCATGCAGTCAAAGTGTTTTTTAGGACATTTTTTATATCCGATTTTAGAACATGGGCGACAATTTAAGGTTTTTACTTCAAAAATCTTTGATTTTGAACCAGCCATGTAGGGATACATACCAAATTCAGGAACAGTATTTCCCCAAAGAGATATGATGTCCTTTTTAAAAGCTGCTGCAATGTGCATTAGTCCAGTATCGTGGGTAATAACAAGTTTTGATTTTTGTATAATATAGGCTGATTCGTTAAGATTTGTTTTGCCACATAAATTGTAGCAATTAGGTAATCCCTCAGAAATAATTTCCCCCTTTTCAAAATCATCTTTCCCTCCCAATAGTATTATTGGATTATTTGTGTTTTCACAAATTGTGTGAATCATATCTGCAGGCATTTGCTTAGTTTTATGTTGTCCACCAATAGCAAATGCAATATATTCGTTTTTTATCGAAAGCTTTTTGCTAACATTATATTCACAGTCATTTGGGATAAAAAAGTCTAAACCATTATTGTCATTTTTTACATCAAAAAGATAAACAGATTTTAAATATCTGTCGACTATATGTTCATTTGGTAATTTGTTTTTTTTGAAGTTTACAAGTAGCCATTTTTCTTTGTTAAGTTTAGGAAAACTAAAATCTAAAACTTTGAGTCTGTTCTTAAAACGATATGATCTTATATTTTTGTGTAAATCAATGAGATAATCAAAACCTTCATCTTTAAGTTCATGTATTGTTGATTTATAAGTTCTAAGAATATGTACCTTATCGATATTTGGATTTGATTTAACGATATTTGCATATTGAGCTTTAGTAAGGTAATGTATGACTGCTCCGTCTACTTGTTCTTTTAAACATCTGACTAATGGAGTTGTTAAAACAATATCGCCAATTGAGCTAAACCTAATGACGAGAAATTTTATTTCTTTTTCATTCATAAAACAAAATTAAAAATAAATATGATTATTTTACTTTTTATTGTAACTCAACAACAGGATTTTCGTAAGATTAATAGATAATAAGAAAATACTTATCCAAAAAATAAATTTAGGAATAGTTTTTGTTTAACATTTTAGTGTGAAAAAAAAGCTTAACATATTGCTTATTTTATTATTTTTCTCAGGAATTAGTTTTGCATTAATTCCACAGTTTGATTTTATAGAATATCCGTATAATAATTATGGTGATTATCCTGAATTGTTGAAAATTTCATCACCTATCCCAAATCCTGTTGTAGATTATGCCGAGATATGGTATAATATACCAGAGGATGAAACAGCAGAAATTGCAATATATAATTTTGCAGGAGTAAAGTTAAAGTCAATTATGGTTATGGGGGGATTGAGAAATGTTGAGTTAGAAGCATATGATTTACAAAAAGGAGTTTATTTTGTTTGTTTAATTTATAAAGGGAAAAATGTAGACTCAAAAAAACTTGTCAAAAAATAACCTCAACCTAATATATAATAAATTACACAGCCCGATGTTTTTTTAAATCGGGTTTTATTTTTATGATATCTTAAATCTTTATAATATATTTGAGGAAGAAATTACTTAGAGCAAAATTTTACTGTGCTTATATTATTATTTTGAAAAACAGGAGTAGTAGTTTTATTGTAAATAATATCTAACTTTAAATGAAATGTTTTAAATATATATTGATATCATGTTTTATTTGTTATGCATGTAATGTGTATAGTAGTCACAAAGTATATATTATTCATGGGTGGGCAAATGCAAAATCAATTATGAATAAAGTATGTAAAAGTGTAAGAAAATCAGATTTTGTTTATGAAAACTATAGTTATCCTGCACTAATGGTAGAATTAGATTCATTAGGCTCTTTGCTATACAGAGATGTTAAAATTGCAGATTATGATTCTGTTTCTTTTGTTACTCACTCTATGGGAGCACTTGTTTTAAGAAATATGTTGAAATATTCAGGTAAAGATTTGGATTTTCCGGTGATATATCGAATAGTTATGATTACTCCTCCAAACCAAGGTGCAGATATTGCAGATTTATTTAAATCAAAAAGAACATATCAAAAATTACTAGGCCCTAACGTAGAAAAAATGGAAACGGATTCAAATTCCTATGCAAATCAATTACCAGTTCCAATTAATTGTGAAATAGGGATAATTATTGGTATACGAGGGAAAGAAATTGGATATAATCCTTTTATTGAAGGCGATAATGATGGTTTAATCAGCCCAGAACACACTCTGTTAGGAAATGAAAAAGATACTATTAAGTTAAAATTGGATCATTTAAGAGTTATAAAAAAACGAAAAGCACGCAAGCAAATAATTTTCTTTTTAAATTACGGAGAATTTAAGCATGATAATGTAGAAAAAGGGGAAAAATAGATATCTATTTTTCCCCTTTTTAAATTTTAATTATAATTCTAGGTTTAAATTTAATATATTTCTATTGCATAATCCATTCTTGCTTGAACACCATGAAGTTTTTTCACATCTTCAAGTAATTGATAGAATTTATAATTTTCGCCGAGGGTTTCTTTTAATAAATCTTCAGAAACACTCATAGACATATCTGACATAAGTTTTTCAACAAAATCTTCTTTTTCGGGATATTCCCAAATTCTATAATTATCATCAAGATTAGCAAGGGAAACAGCTTTTTTTACAGCGTCGTCAAGTCCGCCAATTTCGTCAACTAGTCCAATTTCAATTGCATTTAAACCACTCCAAACACGACCTTGACCAATTGAATCAACATCAGCTTTTTCCATATTTCTACCATTGGCTACTCTGGTAAGGAATACATCATAAAAGTCTTCAATTTGACGTTGAATAAATTGTCCTTCTTCGGGAGTAAAAGGTCTCATAATTGAGCCAAAATCAGAACTGTGATTTGTGCTAACTCCATCAATTGTAATACCTAATTTTTCATTCATTAGTTTTTGCAAGTTTGGAATCATTCCAAAAACTCCAATTGAACCAGTAATAGTATTTGGTTGAGCAAAAATGTATTCTGCTGGACAAGAAATATAATATCCTCCTGAAGCTGCAAGATTACCCATTGATACGACAACAGGCTTAACTTCTTGAGTTAGTTTAACTTCTCGCCATATGATTTCAGAAGCAAGTCCAGAACCACCTGGGGAATTAACTCTAAGGACAACAGCCTTAATGTTATCATCTTCACGGGCATTTCTAATAAGCTCTGCCATCCAGTCGCCACCAATACTACCATCAGATTTTTTACCATCTACAATATCTCCTTCGGCAAAAATTACTGCAATTTTATTTTCTGATCCATTTTTCTTTGCATCTTTAATTTTCGCTTTACTATATTTGCTGATAGCAATTAAAAAATCGTCATTTTCATCCTCGGGGACTTTAGATTTGGATTCTAGTTCAAGAAGAACTTCATCGTAATATTTTATACCGTCAATAAAGCCATATTTCAGTGCAGTTTCAGCATCATAAACGAATAAGCTGTCAGCATACATGTTTAAATTTTCGGTATTAATGTTTCTTGAGTCGGAAATGTTTACACACATATCATCCCAAATACTTTGAATTAAAGTTAATGATTGTAATTTATTTGCTTCACTCATTTCTTCTTTCATAAAAGGCTCTACAGCAGCTTTAAACTGTCCATGTCTAAAAATTTGAGCTTCAACTCCCAGTTTTTCTAGAGCTCCTTTAAAGAACATTACTTGTGTTGCCAGACCTTTCCATTCTATAGCTCCTTGAGGATTCATATATATTTCATCAGAAATAGATGCGATATAATATGCTTTTTGTGAGTACATTGAGGAATAACTAATAATAAATTTTCCAGATTCTTTAAATTCTAATAGTTTATTGCGAATTTCTTCAATTGTTGCCATTCCTGCAGGTACAGAACTTAAATTTAAATAAATACCTTTTACTCTTTCGTCATTTTTTGCTTTTTCAATAGTTTTCAAGATATCATTTAATCCAAGTACAGTAGTGGTCTCAAAATTAGCAAAATCTATATTGTCAAAAGGATTGTCAGAAGTTTTATCAGGAATGTCATTTGACAAATTAATAGTAACAACAGAATTGTCATTTACAATAACTTCTGATTCACCAAATCCGGCAATAACTGCAGAGAAAACGCCAAATAGAATTCCAAAAACAACAAGAAATGTTATTATACTTCCTACAACAGTTGCCAGAGTATATTTCCAAAAATTTTTCATAATTATGTAATTAAGTTAAACAAATTTTAGAATGCTAATTTACGTGAAGAATTAATACAATACAAGCCCGTTAACAGAATATTAAGTAATTAGTTACAAATTTCGTCATAACTAATTAAGTTATTGATTCTGTTTTCAGTAGCAGATTTGTTTTCATCAGAAGGCAATGCTCTCTCCCATTTACCATACATTGGGTTAGGAAGAATAATGTATTCTGTTCCAAATTTTTCTTTATTATTTGCAACAACATCTTTACCATAGTTTCCCGACCTGTCTTCAAAGTCTTCAGCAAAATCAGCTAGATTATCACCAACTAGAAGAATTATGTTATAGCTTTCAGAAACCATAGCGCGTCTTGCAACTTTGCTGCTTTCATCTGTTCTAAAGAAAATGTTTTCTTTAGAAACAGCAGGGAAACCAACTTTTTCCATATTAGCAATACTTGCTTCTATTTCGTTTTCTCTTCTATTTGAAACATAAATAATCTCGACACCTTTTGAGTCAACATAATTTAAAAAATCAATAGCCCCAGGAATTGCAGTTGCGCATTCCATGTCTGACCATTCTTTCCAAGTTTCAGAAGTATAAGTTGTATTTGTCTCAATTAGGTTTGCTTCATAATATGAGTTGTCAAGTAATGTCTCATCTACATCAAATACAACAGCCAAGGGTTTACTTCTATCAGCAATATTCATTCTTTTGTCTAAAGCAATTTTAGCATAATTAAATGCCTGATAACAACATGCCTGATACTCAGCAGACTGCTGAACCCATAGAGTAGCATTAATTAAAAACTCAGAAGTTTCAGTAATTACAATCTCTTCTTCAACAACAACTTCTTTTTCTTCTTTTTGAGGATTACATGATACTATCATTGCCAAAGAAGAAAGAATAATAATAACTCCAAATACTTTTTTCATAATTTCTAAAATTTAATTGATAAGCTAACAAACATACATAAAATTTTTAATTAGAACAACAATCTAATGTACTCATATAGTAGAAAACACAATAGCCATTGTTATAATTTATAAAAGTATAAATCTAAATTACGTTATTATTACTTTATTGTGTGCATAAATAAGTTATTTTTGTCAATACATGCATTAAAAAAACAGTTATGAAAAAGCTAATCATTATCCTAATTCTTATTTTGTTTTTTATCCCAACAATTTTGTTTGCAAGCTTTGAACCCGGTGATACAGTATATGTTAAGACTTTTACCTTTGATAGTATTAGTAACAGAAGGGCTGTTTTTTCTTTCCCTGAAGAACAAAACTGGGAAAAAATCCTGATGCATTATACCTTAAAATGTGATGATGCAACTCCATATGATGGGTATCCATGTGGTGAGTGGGATTATACAACTTTTACCAATGTTTATGAACATACCGGTTTGCTTGACTCTACAGCATACTATCATCCGGAGTATACCTTGAACAATTTGGATTTTGAAACTTTTGAAGGAACAAATAATCCAAAATATCATAAATATCAAGTCGAATATCAACAAACAGAATACTCTTTCTCTAGTCTTATAGAATCTACAGTTGGAGAATGGTTTACAAACTCTGGAATTGGTTTTACCACTGGAGAAAAAGATACGAAAACACACAATTTGTATCTGGCCGATTCTCTTATTAATGCTGGCCTTTCTGCTGGAGATATCTCTGGACTAAAGTTTTATTCTCATACAGTACAACCGGTTACTTTTCCTCTAATATTTAGAGTTGCACAGTCAGATGCAGATGAATTAAGTTATGATGCAATAAATGATGTAGAGTTTACGACTTTATATGAAGGTTTATTTGAATATGCTGGAATGGGTGAGATTGAAATCAATTTTATTCAGCCATTTGAATGGGATGGCACATCAAATCTAATATTTGAAATCTCCCTTCCAAACATGTCGGAATCATTAATGCTTGATGCATTTGAAATGACATATGCAACCCAGTTTACATCTTTTTATAAAGATTTCTTTTTAGATTTTAACAGCTTCTCATATATTGAAGCTCCTTCGGAAGTTTTTTCAACAATCAGTGAAGAAATTACCGTTTGTTGCTGGGCATATGGAGACCCGGATTTACAAGCTCAAAATGATTACTTATTTGAAGCTCTTGGGGCTGATGGAGAAAGGCAAATGTGTGTGCACTATCCTTGGAGTAATGGAAATATCTATTGGGATTGTGGTAACGATGGTGGTGGATATGATCGGATCTTTCAAGCAGCTAATGAAAGCGAATATAAAGGACAATGGAATCATTTGGCTTTCGTCAAGAATACCGCAGATGAAAGTATGAAAATATATATCAATGGGGAATTGTGGCATTCGGAGACAGGAAAAACCAAAAATATTGCTGAAATATCCCGATTTATTATTGGTAGTGGGGGAAATCCAAGTATAGACAGATCGTATGATGGATATATTGATGATTTTAGTGTCTGGAATATAGAACTTAGCCAGGAAGACATACAAGACATTATGTATTCCAAAATAGACTGGGCTCATCCAAATTATTCTAATCTTATCCTATATTATGACTTTAACGAAACTCCCGGTTCAGGAAATATGCTCGAAGACCAATCCTCAAATGACACAAATGGGTATTTTCTCGGCGAACTAAACAGAATGTCATATAATGGAGTTAATAGATTTAAATATTTTGGCGAGTTTTACTATTTGCCTATGGTTACCTTCTTTCAGGGAGATTTTACTTACGAAACCAACACTTTCAACTATACTGACTCGGTTTTAATGAATCAGCAAATAATAATGCAGTACGAAAACCTTGATGATTATAGTGTTCATTGTGTTGATACCCTTCTGCACTATAATAATTATGAATTGCATACCAACCTTTTAGGTGAAACAGATACAACATTTGTTACAGCTGACCATACATATTCGAATTCAAATCTTGTCTATTATAGCCAGGCTTTTGATTTAATAAATACGATACAGATTCAAAACTTTGTTACTCCTTATGGAATAGGATTAAACTTAGGTTCTGATGGTTTTACATGGATTTATGATGTTACTGATTATAAGCATTATTTGCAAGGCGAAGTAGATTTGTTAAGCCACAATACTCAAGAACTCTTGGATTTAACCTTTGTATTTATTGAAGGAACACCTGTTCGTGATGTTATTGACTTTAAGCAGGTTTATGTCGGTAATTTTGGCCATTACAATATTGCAAATGATATTAGTTTAACTCCAACAAAGATTAAGAGAAATCCTGATGCAGAAATGTTTACAGTAAAAACACGAACAACGGGTCATGGAATGGCTGGTGACGGTAACTGTTCAGAGTTTTGTCCAACATATCATAATGTTTCTGTGGAAGGTGAACAACGCTATGAGTGGTATAACTGGACAGAATGCGCAAATAATCCTGTATATCCACAAGGAGGAACCTGGATTTTTGACAGAGCAGGCTGGTGTCCCGGAAAATTTGCTGACACTTACGACTGGGATATTACAGACTATGTTACTGATCCAGATTCAATTGAAATTGATTATGGAATGACTCAATATGATGTCGGTAATGGAGAAGGAAATTACCAAGTATCTGTGCAATTAGTTCAATATGGTAGTCCAAACTTTGAAAATAATGCAGCAATAGAAGATGTGCTTGCTCCTAATAATCACGATCTTCACAATAGGTATAACCCGGTTTGTAATAACCCAAGGATACTTATCAAAAACAATGGCTCTCAAACACTAAATTCTGTAACAGTTGAATATGGTATTAATGGTGATTATTCATACAATTATCAATGGACTGGAGAATTAGATTTTCTTGAAACAGAAGAAATTGCTCTTCCGGTAATTAACTGGCAGGAGTTTACAGAAGAAAACACTTTTAATGTAAAACTTATGAATCCGAATACAGTTGAGGATGAGTATTCTTATGATAATAGTTATAAAACTACTTTTGAAGCTGTTGATATTTGGACTGAAACTATAATGGTGGTTGTGAGAACGAATAATTATGGATCAGAAACTCATTATCAGGTGCTTGACCAATCAGGAAATATTTTGGTTGATAGAAATGGGTTAGATAATAATACAACATATTATGATACTTTAGACTATAATCCAGGATGTTATGAGATAAAATTATTTGATAGTGGAGAAGATGGTTTGCGGTTTTGGTATAATCTTAGTACTGCAGGAAGCGGTTATATGAAACTTCGATTGCCCGGTTCTATTTATGTTAAAGATTTTGAATCTGACTTTGGAAGTTTTATTAATTATCAGTTTATTTATCCAGATTTAACTTATATTCAGAATCAGGAGCTAAAGAAGAAATATTTTGAAATCTATCCAAATCCTAATGAAGGGAATTTTAATCTTAAATTTAATTTTGAACCGGATAATACAACACAAATTTATATTTATGATATGTTTGGTAAAGAGGTTTGGAATATCTCCGGATCAAAAATTTCTGATGAAAATATAAATGTTGATTTATCAAGCCTTAGAAAAGGAGTTTATTTTGTTAATGTAAATTCAGGTAAAATCAATAGAACTAAGAAATTAGTGATAAATTAAGTGTTGTTTGGTCAGCGCTATCATCGGACGACGCATTCGTCCGATGAGCTTACACGCATTTGTCCTATTACCGGACGATACATTCGTTCAATGAGCTATTGCGCATTTGTCCTGTTGATGATATTTGTCTGATGTGTCTTGTGCGTTTGCGCTGATGACGACTGTGGTTCGTCATCAGGTTGTGTGCAGGAAGAATCTGTGGCTCGTCATCAGTTTGGGAGAGATTTCGAATTACAAATTATGTTTACTAAATTTGTACAAACCCAAACTAATGCTTATTAAAGAAGACCGATTATATCACATTTACAATAAAGGGGAAAATAAAAGAAAAATTTTCTTTTCGCATGAAAACTATCGATACTTTCTATTAAAAATGCAACAGCACATTTTACCACATGCTGATATTCTAGCATACTGTTTAATGCCCAATCACTATCATATAATGATTTATGTGCATTCATTTGAAGTTAAACAGAATGCCAAAAGAAACTTCAAGGGACCTAAGAATCCTGATAAAAAAGATTCTGAATATTTCGTAAATCTTAATAAATCAATTGGTGTTTTACAATCCTCTTACACGAGAGCGATTAATCGTGAAAAAGGAAAAACTGGATCATTATTTCAGCAGCAAGCAAAAGCTATTTGTTTAAATGATAATGAAGCATTAAGTCCATCATATTACAATACATATTTCGGTAGTGTAGGTTATGATTCAATGAGTTTTAACAATTATCCTCAGGTTTGTTTTGATTATATACATCAAAATCCCGTAAAGGCAAAACTGGTAATAAAGCCAGAAAAATGGCTTTTTTCATCATGTAAGCAATATATGGATAAAGATGTTAATGCTATTATATGTTGGGAACGAATTAAGGAGTTTCAATTAGAATAAAGGCTTAGTTTTTGTTTGGTCAGCCCTATCATCGGACGATGCATTCGTCCAATGAGCTATCGCGCGTTAGCACTGATGATGAGCTTATGCGCGTATGCCCTGATGACGACTGTGGCTCGTCATCAGGTTGTGTGCAG
>CAYUWD010000106.1:0-13055 GCA_964448235.1 uncultured Bacteroidales bacterium
ATCATGTTTGTGTACTTAATAAAAGTTTATACTTTTGCAGCCTAGGGTAAGTCTTGTACGACCAGCTCCTGCTGAACTCCCCCAGGTCCGGAAGGAAGCAAGGGTAGGCGGTTGTAGCGGTGCGATATAAGTAGCTTACCCGTTTTTTATTAATGCTAGATAACTGGGGACAGATGACCGATGTTTCGAAAGGCTCAGCAAGCAAAACTAGAGACCGAAGTAGAATCACTGGACTCTAAATCCGAAAACCAATTCTCCGAAGCGAACAAAACTCGTAACTCCTAACTCGAAACTCCACACTCGTAACTTCGAACTCGTAACTCAAAACATGTTTAACATCACTTTTATTAAAAATCTATTTTAAATTTCTATTTTAAATTTTTTAAATCGAATAAAAAATATCATTTTTGTTAAAAAATAGATTATAAATTAAATTAATACAATTATGTCAAATGTAAAAAGAACTTCTCAAGAATTTATTGATCTTGAAGATAAGTATGGAGCGCATAATTATCATCCGCTACCAGTAGTATTAGACAGAGGAAAAGGTCCATTGGTATGGGACGTTGAAGGAAAGCAGTACTTTGATTTTCTAAGCTCATATTCTGCTGTCAATCAAGGACATTGCCATCCAAAAATTGTTGGAGCCTTAATAGATCAAGCACAAAAGTTAACACTAACTTCAAGAGCATTTTTCAACTCTACATTAGGAGATTATGAAAAATATATCACAGAATATTTTGGGTATGATAAAGTTTTACCAATGAACACAGGTGCTGAAGCTGATGAAACAGCACTTAAACTTTGTCGTAAATGGGGATATCAAGTAAAAGGGATTCCTGAAAACAAAGCAAAAATTGTTGTATGCGAAGGTAATTTCCATGGTCGCACAATAACAATAATTTCGATGTCAACAGACCCTGATGCATATAAAGGTTATGGACCTTACACTCCAGGATTTGAAGTTGTCCCTTACAATGATTTAGATGCTTTAGAAAAAGCTTTAGAAGATCCTAATGTCGCAGGATTTTTAGTTGAACCTATACAAGGCGAAGCAGGTGTATATGTTCCTGAAGATGGATACCTAAAAAATGCATACGATATTTGTAAAGCAAAAAATGTATTATTTATAGCAGATGAAGTACAAACAGGTATTGCCAGAACAGGTAAACTACTTGCATGTAATCATGAAGGAGTACGCCCCGACATTCTTATCCTAGGAAAAGCACTTTCTGGTGGTGTTATCCCAGTTTCTGCAGTTCTAGCTGATGATGATATAATGCTGACGATTAAACCTGGCGAACATGGTTCTACATTTGGTGGTTTCCCACTAGCAGGTAAAGTAGCTGTTGCTGCTTTAGAGGTTGTTAAAGAAGAAAAGCTTGCAGAAAGAGCAGAATATTTAGGTAAAATATTCCGCGAAGAAATGAAAGCTATCAATTCTCCAATGATTGAACTTGTAAGAGGTAAAGGTTTATTAAACGCTGTTGTAATTAACAACGCTCCTGGCAAAACAGCTTGGGATGTTTGCGTTGCAATGAAAGAAAATGGTGTTTTGGCAAAACCTACTCATGGTAATATTATAAGATTTGCTCCTCCAATAGTTATTAGTGAAGAACAACTTAGAGAGGCTATAAATATTATTAAAGAAACATTTAAACAATTCGAATAAAAATAATTAAAAAAAAGGCTGCCGTTATTTTAAAGAATATTCGGCAGTTTTTTTTTATCAAAATGAGAAACCTCGTTATAGGAGATATACATGGATGCTATCAAACTTTTGAGAAGTTACTAAAGAAAGTTGAACTATCTAAAAGTGACAATCTTTATATTCTCGGGGATATGATTAATAGGGGAAAAAGAAGCAAAGATGTATTAAACCTGATTATTAAGAAAAAAGAAAAAGGATTTAATATATTCCCAATTCGAGGTAATCATGAACAAATGGTAATCAATCTAAATGATGAAAGCCCATCTTTGATTAAAAAATATGCTACCTATTATAACTCAGAAGATTTGCTTAACTCTCGAGGATACTTCAAAAACAAATATATTGTTTTTTTAAAAAAATTACCTTTTTATATTGAAACTGATAATAACATTTTTGTTCATGCAGCTCTTGATTTAACATGTGATAACATTTTTGAAAACAAACATTTTATGTTATATTCAAAACACCAAAGAGGCAATACAAAAAAACTAAAAGAGAAAAGATTAATTCATGGACATATCCCGAAAAAATTAGAAAGCATAAAGAAACATATAAAGGAAAAAACATCAATAATTGGTATTGATAATGGATGTATATTTGGTTCAAAACGAAAATCTTATGGTAATTTAATTTGTTTAGATGCAAATAATCTTGATATTTTTACTCAAAATAATATAGATGAATGATCTTTAATGACTCCGACATATTAAAAGAGAGAATTGCTAAGGGTGAAGGTATTAATCTGGACTTTAAACACAGCATTAATGATTCAAAAAAAATAGCAAGAACTCTGGCGTCATTTGCAAATACGCATGGAGGGTCTCTATTGATCGGTGTCAGGGATAACGGTAGTATTGCCGGAGTAAATTCTGATGAAGAATACTATATGATTGAAACTGCTGCTTTACTATATACCAAACCTAATGTAAATTTTGAACACAAAAACTGGATTATTGATGGTAAAAATGTTTTGGAAATAATAGTAGAAAAAAGTGACTCTCTACCTCATTATGCACTAAACCAGAAAAATGAATTTAAAGCTTTCATTCGAGTTAAAGATGAGAACTTCGTCGCACAAAAGATTATAGTGGATTTCTGGAAAAGAAAGCAAAAAGGTTTTAAAGGAGTTAAGTTAATCCTTGACGATGTTGTTGAAACACTTTTTAATGAAATAAGCGAAAATGGTAGTATTACTAAATCTCAATTGGTAAGAATTACCGGAATAAAAAGCCAAAAAGCAAATACACTTCTAACAAATCTGATGCTAATGGAAATTCTTAATGCAGAAATTAGTGAAAACACTACTCGATTTATTTTTCACCCTAACTATATTAACGATTATAAATAATGAAATACTCTTACGAATATCCCAGATCTTTAAATACTGTTGATATTATTATTCTCGACAATAATAATCGTGTTCTTTTAATAAAACGTGGCAATAATCCATATAAAAATATGTGGGCTTTTCCAGGAGGTTTTATCGAAATGGATGAAAAACTTGTCGAGTCTGCAAAGCGTGAACTTGAGGAAGAAACAGGATTAAGTGGTATTAGTCTTAAACAATTCAGAACTTATGGTGATCCTGGCAGAGACCCTCGTGGAAGAAATATTACAGTGGTCTTTTATGGAAAATGCTCCACTCCTACTGACATTAAAGCTGGTGACGATGCAAGTGAAGCAAAATGGTTTGATTTAAACAATTTACCTGAAATGGCTTTTGATCACAAAAAGATTATAAAAGATTACATTGATTATTAATTAATATAATCTGTTGTTCAATCTACAAAAACTACAATTAATCTTACACTTTTATCTTTTATAGCTTCTGAATATTTCTTAAAAAACCTTATGTTTTTAACAAAATGTCTGTCAATAATACCAATACTGATATAATAAAGTATTAGATATTCACAATCTTGATCTAAAATAAAATCCTTATTGCCTGCAAATGTGATAAAATGCCTCAATTTATCCTGTATTGATTCTATTTTAATAGTATCGCCAAAATCGCCGTAAACTCGCAGAATATTGTGTCCTAATGAAGGTTTATAGCCTATGCCTTTTTCGACAAAACCGATAACATCTTCCTGATCGTGGCTTATACATCCAAAATAAAAAACAGAATCCGGTTCATTTAATTTGTAAATAAATCCTCGTGGAAATACTCGAACTATCTCGTCAGAAATTACGACATCAGTACTATCTAGATGTAATCTGCGTAGGTTTTGTCCATTCAACGGAATTATAAACCAACAGAAGAAAAAAATACAAACCAATCTATGAATACAATTTTTGATTTTAAACATAATTCATAGCTATAACAGGATTTAAACGAGCTGCTTTTCGTGCAGGAGCATAACCACTAATTATGCCAATAACTACAGAAATCATAGTCCCTGAAATTACATTTTGGAAACTAAGAGCAAAATTTAGAGGTGTCATACCAGATGCTAACAAAGTTAAAAGCCAAACCAATATCAGCCCCACAAAGCCTCCAACAAGGCTTAGCACAACCGCTTCGGTTAAAAATTGTATTAATATTAAATATGATTTTGCACCAATAGCTTTTTGAATTCCAATTTGGCGAGTACGCTCTTTAACAGTAACAAACATAATATTTGCGATACCAAACCCACCAACTAAAATTGCAAAACCACCTATAATCCATCCTGCAAGATCAATTATTCCAAAAATATTATCCAATCCTTTTGCAATCATACTTGCCTGATTTAGAGCAAAATCATCCTCTTCAACAGGTTTAAGTCTTCTAATAGTACGCATTATAATTGCCAACTCATCTTTAAGTTGTTCAACACTAACACCATCTTTTGCTGTTACACAAATAAAAGGATTTAGAGCGTCACTTTCAACATCATACATTGTTTTACCAAAGTTGACAGGAATTAATACAAACTCATCCATACTATTATTAAACATATCTTCTCCCTGTCTTTTAAAAACTCCAATAACCTTAAGCTTTCTGCCAGCAATTTTTATTGTTTTATTTATTGGATTTACTCCTTGATATAATTCCTCCGAAATTACATCGCCAATTATCGCGACATTTTTACCTGTACGAGATTCCATCTCATTAAAATAACGACCTTTAGAAATTTCAAACTCCCTAACCTTTCCATAATCATGAGATGCAAACATTATCCCGGTATTTTCTATAGATTTTTCTTCATGCTCAACTGTTTTTTCAATTGAAGCAATAAACGCAACATCTTCAGAATAAACAGACCTCTCCTTTATCAATTGCATTTCTTCCAACTTTGGTAAAGGTCGCTGTATATATTTCCACCATGGATAATCACTGGAAAATGTCCATGGCCATTTCTGAATATATATTGTATTATTTCCCAAAGAGCTAACATTTTCACGAATAGATCTTTCTAACGAATCTATTGTTGTCATTACAGAAATAATAGAAAAAATACCAATTGTAACTCCCAACAATGATAAGAATGTTCGCAACTTATTGTTAATCAAAGAAGAAAATGCAAATCTAACACTATCACTTATCAGTCTTAAAAGTACCACGTTTATAAAATTGTTTTAACAAAGATATGCAAAATTAATTCAGTAGATTAGATAAATCCCTAACAAAATGTTAATACAAAACGCACCTACCGAATTCTGCCTAGAACGACCGAATTCTGATTTGTTGTTACCGATTTCTGATTCACCATAAAAATACTTGACATTGGTCAGTAATTTAGCTTCATAGAAATATGCCAATATGCAAAGCGAAATTCAAAAAGTAACAAACATGAAAAAAAATCTACTAATTCTATCAGCAATCTTTGTAGTATTATTTTTTACGACAAAACCAACTTATGCTTGTACACATACAATTAGTTTATATGACTCATATGGTGACGGTTGGCACAGTAATAATTTTGTTACCGTATATGTTAATGGATCAGCTGTACTAACAGATATAACATTATCATCCGGCTCGGGGCCAGCAGATTACACTTTTGATGCTTCGGAAGGGGATGCAATACAAATAACATATACCCCAGGAAGTTGGGCAAGTGAATGCTATTTTGATATTACTGATGGTGGAGGTACTATAATTACAGATGACTATTACCCTAACACTTCAGGAACATATAATGGCTCTGGCTCATGTCCCTCTGGATGCTCGCATACAATAAGCTTATATGATTCTTATGGAGATGGTTGGCATGGAAATAATTTTGTTACTGTTTCTGTTAACGGATCTGCTGTTTTAACTAATATTACTCTTGGATCAGGTTCCGGTCCTGCTAATTATTCATTTATGGCAGACGAAGGTGATGCAATTCAGGTTGCTTATACTGCTGGTAGCTGGGCAAGTGAATGCTACTATGATATAACTGACGGAACAGGTGGATACTTAGTTCAGGATTACTATCCAAACTCATCCGGTACATACAATGGAAGTGGACACTGTAATGTTAGTGGTTGCCCTACATGCCCATCATATAGTTATGGAATATTTACACCAACATCAACATGGCAGACAGCCTCTCATAATTTCCCAACTGGGGAATGTAGAATATATGCTTTTAATATGGAAGCAGATGTTGAGTATTATTTTAAAACAGGTTGTGGTGATGGTGCTACAGCGGATTTTGACACATATCTTGAATTATATGATGGTTCATGTTCAACAATTACAACCAATGATGATGGATGCGAATCACTAAGATCTTCGATAACTTATACTCCATCAACTTCAGGAACTTATTATTTAAAAGTTAGAGGTTTTGGGGGAGCAGGTGGAAATTACACATTAGCATACAGTCGTGATTTATTACCAGGCGAAAACTGTTCAAATGCTCAAGACCTTGCAAGTTTAACAAGTCCTTACTCTGCAACGACACTTGGTTACGAAAACGATTTCTCAGATTGTAGTATGAATAATAGTGTTGATCGTTTCTTTTATATTGACGTTCCAGACGGTGCAACAATTGAAATCTGGCAATCATGGAATAACTATGACTCAAGACATACTATGAGATATGGTGGAGCATGTCCCGGAACAACAGTTATCGGTTGTATCGACGATAGTGACTACACTCCTATTTCTTGGACAAATACAACAGGAAGCGAACAAAGAGTTTATTGGATAAATGCTGGTTACAGTTCATATTCTGGTGATTTTACCTTAAACTGGACTTTAACAGTACCTACATATGATTACGTAAGCACTTGGGTATCGATGGATACCGGTGCATCAGACTGGTGTGAAGGAGAGACAAGAACAGTAAGTGTTAGTGTCTCAAATGATGGGAACATGGACTGGACAGATGGTGGCAGTAATGACTTTAATATTGGAGTTAAGTGGAATGGTGATCCTGATTATTTAGTGAGAGTTGATGCTCAGGATTTAGCCGTTGGAAACACACAAACTTTCGATCTTGACATTACTGCACCATCAAGTCCTGGATCTAACAATTTAACATTTGACATAGTTAGTGAAGGATGTTTTTGGTTTGCCGACAACAACGATGGATGTGGCATTAACACAGTTGGCCCCTCAAACACTACCTATACATCAGGAAATATAAATATTATTGCAACACCAACAATTACCTCTACCAATTCATCAGAAAGATGCGGCAATGGAACGCTTAGTATCGAAGCTAATTCTGATTTTGGCACTGTAAACTGGTACGATGTTTCATCAGGTGGAACTTCAATTGGTTCAGGTAGTGTGTTTACTACTCCGACAATTAGCTCATCTACAACTTATTATGCTGAAGCAATATCAAGTGGATGCTCAAGTGCCAGAACTGCAGTAAATGCAACAATATATACTCTACCTTCATGGGGAACAATAAACCCAACTGATGGGGACAATTACTGCGTACTTGATGGAGTATATCTTGAAGCTAATGTTAATGATGGCGATCCTTCAGCAAGTCTGAACTGGAGACGTAAAATAAACTCAGGTACAGTTTGGACAAATGGAATAAGCAATAATGCTATTGACTATCCTAGTGCAGAAACATACGATTACGAACCGGTATATACAAGTACGGTAGATGGGTGTGCACTAACTGCTTCATCTACAATCACTGTAAATGTTTTTGAAGATGGAAACTGGATTGGAGACATCTCTTCTGATTGGCATGATATGGCAAACTGGTGTGGTTCTATTCCTGATAACACAAGTAATATTAGTATATCAGGTAGCGCAACGAATCAACCTATAATTTCGGGTAATGTCGCTAATGTTTGTGGGCTAACTATTGAGCATGGTGCTAGCCTTGAGTTAACTAATGACCAAGTTCTTAATATTTACTGCAGTTTTACTAATAATGGAAGTTTTGATGGTGGAACATCTAATGAAGAAATAAATATATACGGAGCATCTACAAGTTTCTTCTCTGGTAATGATATAATAAACCACTTAAATATTATTGGAGGTGCGACTCTTGAAATAAACGATGACTTAAATATTCGTGGAAACTTTACTAATAATGGTACTTTTAATCACAATAATCACGAAATATCTTTTGTAGGAAACAATCCTCAAAATATTACCAGTGGTACTAGCGAATTTGGTGATTTAACAATTAACAATACTGCAAGCGGAAATAACGACATTGTTCTACTTGATAATATGATAATTGACGACAACTTGGTCTTATCAGAAGGAATCATTAACACAAATTCATTCTCAATTACGTTTAACGATCTTTCTAATTCTGAGATAGGTAATGCTAATAGCTTTATTATTGGAAATATAACACGTTCTGGAAGTTCTCCATTTGTATTTCCTACCGGACATGTCACGAGCAGAGACTTAGATGGAGATGCAGTAAATGAGGATTATGTAATTTGGGCGCCTTTGGGAATTGAGCCTTCCACAGATGCTACTGTTAGTGTACAATATATGTTTGACAATACAGGAATGCCTGATTGGTGGGAACACTCAGGAAATATGGATGCATCATTACACAATGTTAGTAGTAGAGAATATTGGATAGTTGACTCAGATCAGGATTTAACTTCTGTAACATTATATTGGAATGATAATGCACATACTGATGGCGACATTTGCCCTCATGGTTTTGATGATGGTATTTCAGCTGAATTTGTTCCAACAGACCTTTCTGTTGCTTATTGGAGCGGTAGTATGTGGACTGACGTTGATTACAATAGCGGTTCAAGCGTACTAGATCATGACCAGGGATATATTACCAGCAGATTTTCTGTACCATTTGGATCAAAAGCTCCAAGATACATCACTTTTGGTTCAAAAAATGGATTAAACCCTCTACCGGTTGATTTAATTAGTTTCAATGCAAATTGTCTTAATGGTGAAATAGAATTTGAATGGAGTACAGCTACAGAAATCAATAATGACTATTTTGTAATTGAACAATCCGATGATTTAAGCTATTTTGAGCCGATTCTTAAAATCGAAGGAGCAGGAAATGCAAATTCTATAAATGAATATCTCGAATATTTTATTCCAGAATCAAATAAAAGCTATTACAGACTTGTTCAGGTTGATTTTGATGGAAAAAGGACTGAATATTATCCAATCGCATTAGAATGTAATTCAAATAGCTTGCAAGAAGTAGAACTTATTGCTTATCCTAACCCAGTTACAGATTATTTAAATATTGAGTTGAACAATTTTAATGATGAAAGCTTTACAATTCAAATATTAGATGAGTTAGGAAGAATTATTATTGAAAAAACTTATAATAAAAACCAAACCAATCATATATACTTAAATCTTAATGACCTTAAGCCTTCCATGTACTATTTAAGGGTTATATCAGATAACGGTATTTTAAATAAGAAAATAATTAAAAATTAGAATTATGAATACTCTCCAAAAGTCTTTTAAAGAAATTCTTTCGCAAACCGGAAATGAAAACGAATTCAATCTGGATTTGCTTGAAAGTACAGAATTCAACGAATGCAGTGAATACTATTGTAATTTTCTTAAAGAAAACAGAGCAATTACGATTACAAACTCAGAAAAAACTTTAGACATCTTTAGTAAGTTCTCAACTGGCGAAAATTTTAAATCAGTTATAAAAAAGCTTGATGATAATAACTATACCGTACATAGAACGATAAATGGTAATAAAGTTCTGGTTTTTATCGATAACTTTTTAAGTGCAAATGCTTATTGCGAATTCCATTTTAAAGAGAATGTGCTAATTTTTGCTAAGATTATTATTGATAGCAAGGAATTTAAGACTCAGTTTAAACAAGAATTTTTATCAAGTACCGATATTTTGCAAAATGTTAATGAAGAAAGATATATTTTAGAAGATTTAAAATCGAATAAACTATATGTATCTCTTAACGGAAGCACAAAACTGGTTTATTTTGATGAATCGGCTCTTTGCAATCATATAGAAAATAAAAACAAACGTGTTGTATAAGCGATATTCAATAAAAAAAGCGATTAGAATTCTAATCGCTTTTTTTAAGACTAATAAGCTATTGCTCTTTAATTAGTTTTATTACTTCATCTGGTTTACTTGAGAGCTTCAATAAATAGATACCTTTATTCAAGTCTTGTAAATTTAATCTGTATAAAGGGCTATCAGCTTGAACAGACAACACTTCTCTACCCTGAAGATCATTTACAGAAATAAAATCACCTGAACCTATTCCGGTAATCGTTACATTATCAGATGCAGGATTTGGATATATGCTGAACTCTTGATTTTTCACAGAAATAATATCACTACTAAAATCAAAATCAACATCATCTAACAATAATACAGAGCCTGGGTTATCTCCTGTTGAAAATAATACAGCACATTCGTCCGGAACGCTACTATAATTTAATGGTAATTCAAAATAGGACCATTCTGATGTAGGCGCAAGTCCTAAAGTATTACCGCCAACATCTTCTCCTGCAGCTAGCATTTGACACATAACAATAGCATTGTCATCCTCATTAGGAATATATTTATAATATCCTGTAATATAGTTTGGTTGGTATGTATATGGAACTCCAAGAAATGGCTGAATATCATCAAATGTTATTTCTCCCAATGATAAAAAGCCTGGAATAGTATCCTCATAGATACCAAATCCAGTCAGCTCAACAGAATACATTCCATTATATGCATCTTCTGAACGTGTAGCAGATGTCATATCTAAAGGATATAACATTGGATTCAAAGTATACCAATCATCTAAATCAAGCAACTCATAATTTGTCCAGTTTTCCATATCATGATTTGGAATTTGTGATGGAGCATCTCCTAAAGTATTATAAAAATATATACTATCAAACATCACCCATGAATCAAACTCAATATTAGCTTCTATTATAATATCTGAAGAAATAAATCCAACAAATACAGAATCACATGTTCCACCAACAACATCAACTGTAAATTCAGTCCATGTTTCGTGCACCCCGCCAACCTTTGCAATAACTTCTGAAGGTGTAGCACCATACCATTTTATTATGTATATAGTTGCAGAATCAACTTCAGGCATATTACATTTATAAAAACCTTTAACCTGATCAAACTCATCAGAATATGCCATACCTCCTGTAGGTTCTTCAGTTACTGTTCCATGATAAACAAAATTAAAAATTGTATCTTCACCATCTAATCTTGGCTCTAATCTAATAGCATAATCACCTGAATAAGCGTCTTCTGACTGGATAATACCAGAAAAATCAGTTGACCCCAGATTATTGGACGAATTCCACTCATCTAGACCTACATACAAAAACTCATTTGTCCAGTTCTCAAAACCAACATTTGGAAGATTTTGAGCATTCATCGCTAATACAACGAGAATACCAAAAAGAATAAAAATAATCTTTTTCATAATTTTTTGTTTTAGTAAATATTTGCAATTTATTGAATTTTCTAATACGAATATCAAAATTAACACCAATATTTTCAATTTTTAGCTAAATTTGTAACTCTATAATAATCCTGATGCTATGAAAACAAAATTTAAACCAATTTTATATCTAACTTTTATTATACCATTTTTAGTAAACTGTTCAAATACAAAACCAGTGCAAGAAGATAAAAATATAAAAACAGAAATCCAAGGTAAAGAATATACAGGTTTAATTGTTGCATACCCTTTTATCAATAAAATTGGTGAAGAAATGCCAGAATTTCAGGAATACTATTTTCTTAGTAATATTGGAGAATACTTTATCAAAAAATCGGAAAGTCACTACAAGGCAGATTTGAAAGAAATGATAAATTGCTATGTAAAAATTGATGCTTCAATAAATGACGGACTATGGGATACTAACGATCCAAATGTTCAAAGTCGAGTTGGTCCATATATTACAATTAATTCGATTGAGTTGATTGACAAACCTGTTAAAATCATATACAATGACGGTAGTTCTAATGCATTTATTATTACTCCTTCAAATTATAAATACGCCCCTACCACTCCGGAAGAAAGCTCTTCAGGAGTTTATTCTGGAGGTAATTCTAGAAATTTTGAAATTAGTCAGGAACAATTCAACGAAATTTTTATTCGAGCTGAAGGAATTACTAAAAATAAAACTCTGCATTTAGAATCAAGAATGATGGGTACAGGATATATCAGATTGATTTTTGACAATTCGCATATTTCTACATATATTGCAGATTGTGATGAGTTAAATGAATTCGAGAACTATTTAAAAAATATAAATTCAAAAAAACAATAACAAAATTTCAAATATTATGAAAACTAACATCTTAATTATAAGCTTAATAATACTCCCCTGTTTAATATTAGCACAAAACGTAAGTAAAAAGGATATCAAATTTGTATGCTCTGAATTTGAACAAACAATTTTAAACAAGAACCTCGATGCAAGTTTAAAATTCTTCGAGCCAGAATATAAAGAAATGCAACATGACAGATTTTTGGAAGGTAGAACATCCCAATTTATTCGTGAATTTCTTGCCGGGGCAACAAAAGGTAAAGCTCTTTACAGAACACCTGAAATAACCGAAATAAAATCAATCAAACTAAAGAAAATTAAATTTACAAAAGATAACGAAGCAGAAGCAATACTATTAATCAAGTTAGAAGATGGTGCTAAACTTCGCTCTCAAGTATTGATAATTATTAAGTCTGATAAGGAAATCTATTTTGTAGGTGCAGTTGGATGAGAAGACCGAAAACCGAAGACGGATGTTTGATATTAATGCACGTATATGAGTAGCTAACAGCCAACAGCCAACAGCCAACAGCCAACAGCCAACAGCCAACAGCTAACAGCCAACAGCCAACAGCTAACAGCCAATAGCCAACAGCTAACAGCCAATAGCCAACAGCTAACAGCCAATAGCCAACAGCTAACAGCCAATAGCCAACAGCTAACAGC
>CAYUWD010000107.1:0-2559 GCA_964448235.1 uncultured Bacteroidales bacterium
GAGATATGTTATTAGTATTATGTGTATCGTAATATTAAAATCTGTTATAGTGCAGAATCTGCCCTTTTCGGAAATTATCGAACATGGCATCGACGATACATTTCTGGAAGGAGACGAAAAGAACGCCTATAACTTTGTAAAACAATTTAAATATAAACATAACCAATATCCGAATATTAAAACTATTGAAGCAGAAGTTCCTGGAATTTCTTTTACAGCATTGCCGGAAGAACCTGTAGAATATTGGGCCGCGGAAATAAAAGAAAGGAAGAAATTTTGGCTTATTTCTTCCCTTAATGGACAAATAACTGAATATCTTAGAAAAAACAATATAACAGATGCCGTATTAGAATTTAAAAAGGTAAATGATGCTTTATTACGTATTAATCAAGAATTTTCTGTAGAAGATATTGCCAAAATTCAAGAAGATGTCTTGGATCGACATGATAAAGTACAAAGAACGCCTGGAATATCTGGCATACCTTTCGGGCACCCTTTATTAGATAATTTAACATATGGGCAACAAGGAGGGGATTTTAATGTATTAATTGGACAAACAGGGTGCGGCAAATCTTATTTTTCTATAAATAGTGCATGGGAAGGATATGCTGCCGGTAAAAATGTGATGGTAATTAGTCCTGAAATGCCAGCAGAACAGATTGCTCGAAGAGTATTGGCTATTCAAATGGGCCTCGCAGATAAAGATATACGAAAAGGCAGTCTGTCAATGTTTGCCGTGCAAAAAGCCAGAAAAATAATTAATGAACCTATTTCTATAGAAGGGGAGGAACAAAAAAATTGGTTCAAAATTCTACCAAGTGGTATGTATACTGATGTAAATAATATTATATCAGTGGCATCCGAATATAAACCTGACTTACTTGTTATTGACGGATTTTATATGCTTAGTAATAAGCATATTAGAACAAGTGCTGGGTGGCAAGAAGATGAATCAGTTATATATACATTGAAAAATTTTGCACTGCATTCTTTAATCCCTATATTAGGAGTAACCCAATATAATAGAAATAAGCCTGGAAAATTGGAAGGGGCAAAAGGAAGCCAAGCAGTAGAACACACCGCTTCTAACTATTTAAGTCTTGAATTTGAAACTCCTTCTGATAGGGATTCAAGGCAGCCTATACAAACCAGGATACTAAAAATTTTAAAGAGTAGGGACGGAGATTCGGGTATTTTCAAATATGAATTCGATTTCCGAAAGACAACAATAACAGAATTGGATATGACATCTGGAAGAGAAAATTTAGATGTTGACGATGAATATGTCTGCACATTATAGGGAACATTATGTTTGAAGATATTTTAAAAGCAATGGATGAAATAGAAAACATTAAACCTTTATCGGATTCCCAGGAAATAAACGGAAGATACATCTACCCAGATAGGTGGAATTTATTAAAAAGAAAATTGGCAAATGAAAACTTAGGAGATTATTATGGAAAAGAAATTCATAAAATTCCTAACAAAAAATAACGCCTATAGGCAGTTCATGTACAACTTAGCGTATTGCCCATTCGGCGTTATGTCATGGACATTATATAAGGATACAACTCCAGAAATAGATTGGATCTTATGTGCTTTTGATTTTGAACAATCAAAAGAAGGGCATAAATTTTGGTTCGATCTCACCATAAAATGGCATAATTTAATAGATTGATCTTTAAGTACATTTAGTTTTCCTATAAAACCCGGTTATTAAGTTAACTGGGTTTTCTATTTTTCCTCATATCCCATTCAAATCATCAAAAATTCTTAACAAATTCCCGAAAAACATCAATTTTTTTTAATGAGGACTTGACAAGAATTCCCCTAATGGTGATTATATATCACAAACATATCAACGAATCTTGATATCAATATATATTGATATATATAAGGATAACAGCTTATGCTTCCCAAACCAAAAGCAACCGAAACACAATCGGAATTTATAGCAAGAGCCATAGACAGTCCATCTATTAAAAATGAATTTAAAACAAATTCACAAAGAATTTCTGTTGCCACTGCCTTATGGGAAAATGCAGATAAAAAAGAAGAAGAAATTTCAGGTCATTTTGTAAAAATTCAAAAGTCAGATCCGATTCACAAAATTGTGAAGGGAGTGGTTTACTCTGCACTGGATGTTGATACTGATGGCGAAACAATGACTGTCGAAGATGTTCAAAAGGCTTGCTGGAATTTTTTGGCACAACGCAAAGAAAAAAATATTGATATTCAGCATGACTGGCAGGAAAGCGGATGTTATGTAGTAGAATCTTACATGACAGAAAAAGACGACCCAAACTTCCCAGAAAATTCCTGGGTTATGGCCGTTAAATGTACGGATGAAATATTTGATAAAGTATTGAACGGGGAATTGAACGGATTTTCTTTTGGAGGATATTCCGAAAAATTTGTTCAGAGAGTGATGCTTGAAGTAGCGATGCAGATTGTGGGGGAAACAAACGAAAACCTTAATAAAGATATAATCCCGGCCCACAAGCATACTTATATACTTTGGTATGATAATGATGGCAAGATTGTAAAAGGGCACACAGA
>CAYUWD010000107.1:2659-13005 GCA_964448235.1 uncultured Bacteroidales bacterium
TTTCATGACAAATACGGATGTACATTATGTATCTCTTGTAGGCCATGCCGCTAACAGAAGTCCGTTTAAAATTATTAAAGGTGAAGTTAGAGGAGATAAAGTTATGCGGAAACAAGCCATCTACAATATCTTGGTAAAAAAGGATATTGCAGAAGAAGCCCTTCGGGAGCTTGTAAAAGAACACAAGTTTTCTGTAGACCAGAAGGACGAAACCGTCCTCGACGGGTACGATGTTTATAAACAAATCGAAGAAGATGAAATTGACCCCGATACCAAAAAAATGGCCGCACTTACTGATGATGTTTATGTTATCGTGGCCGACCTGAAAGAAGAATCCGAAGTAAAAGAAGTGGAAAAGGAACTTGAATACGAAACAATTGAAAAAGTGACCGATTCTCTTTTCGCAATGATGGATATTGTTCTTGGTACTTTGCGTCAGCCGGATGCTGAAAATCGTAAAGAGATGATTACATCTGCCGTAACAAATTTTTCTAATTATGTAGATGCTGCCCTTTCTACTATGAAAAAAGAAGATGTCTTAGAAGATTTTGAAATTAAAAGTGAAATCATCAAAGAATACTTTTCAAAAGAAAGCGAAGAAGAAATTGATTTTGATACCGTTGCAGAAAAAATGGAAGCGTCTTTAAGAGCTAAATTTGAAACTTTATTTGATGAAAAACTTACTGAAGTTAAGGGCGAAATTTCAGAAATCAAAGATAACCTTAATATTTCTTTGAATGAACAGTTTGAAATGTACCCCAAGAAAGAAGATGTAGAAAAAGAAATGGCTACAGTTAAGACTGAACTCGAAGATCTCAAAAATACTACTAAAAAAAGAAATAGTGAGGTCAATGAAGAAGTTTCTAAGCCCAAAAATACAATTAAACGGGATTCTAAGCCCGGACAATTTAAAACATTTGTTTAATATAGGAGATTTAATAGAATGACCGATTCTCGAAAAATTATTGAAAAAGCGGATCTTGCTGTAAGCCAGATGATATCTGATGGCGGGTATCTTAATGAAGAACAAAGCAATACGTTCTATCGCACCCTTATTGATGAACCTACCCTTATTAGTAGAGTTAGGACGGTTCAGATGAACAGCCCTAAAATGAATATTGATTCCATCGGATTTGGATCTCGTATTCTTCGGGCTGCGCCTTCTTCGGGAACTGCCTTGGCATCCGATGAAAGAGTTCGCCCTGCCTTTGGTCAGGTACAGCTTGATACAGAAGAAGTTATTGCGGAAGTACATATTCCCTATGATGCCCTTGAAGATTCTATTGAAAGAGGCAATTTGGAAAATACCATTATGCAGATGTTAACTGGTCGGGTTAGTCTTGATCTGGAAGAACTTCTGATTAATGGCAATACATCTTCCGCTGATTCTTATCTCGCGCTTTTCGATGGCGCTCTTGCTCTTGCGGGGCATACTGTTGATGGTTCTTCTCTTACCGCCATTAATAAAGAAGTGTTCAAACCGGCGCTTCAGGAAATGCCCACGCAGTATCTTCGTAATCTTGCCGCCATGAATTTTATGATGTCTTGGCATAATGTAATCGAATACCGGGATGCGCTGGCTGGAAGGGAAACCGGAACTGGTGATGACTTTTATCTAAACCGCCCGACTGTTTATGCGTTTGGAGTACCTATTGTTCCTGCTGCCCTTATGCCTAACGATGAAGTTTTGTTCACGTATCCTCAAAATCTAATTTTCGGTATCCAGAGAGATATTATGATCGAAACTGACAAAGACATTCGTGCCCGGAATCTAATTGTAGTTCTTACCATGAGAATTGCAATTCAGGCCGAGGAGCAAAATGCCATAGTTAAGGTTGATAGTCTTTCTGTCTAAAAAATAAAGCCCCTTGAAATATAGGGGCATTTTATAAGGAGAATTAAAGAATGAAGAATTATATGGACCAGCTTAGACTTGCCGTAGTTGCCGGAACTGGCGATTACAGTGATTCAAAAACCTTGAATGCCGAAACAGATCTTAAAATGATTAAAGGCAAACTTTACGATACTACCAGCGGGGCAGATGCCTTTGCATCTCTTACTGCCGGAGATGTAGTACGTATGACAGGTTGGGATGATTCGGCAATGAATGGAATTTTCAAAATTGTAGAAGTAGAAAGTTCAGGGGAATGGGTTACTTTTGATAAACCTCTTGATGATGTCCTTGAAGACGATATTCCTTCTGGTGGTATCACTATGTATAATACTCCGGTATCCATGACTGTTACAGGGGTAACTGAAAAAGGTGCAAAAGTGTTGTATGCTTTAAATTTGACAGATCCTTCTGTAGCAGGGTCCGAATATTTTAAAGTAACGGCAGATAATACAGTATCTTCTTTTGCTGATTTTGATCAGGCCACTGATTCAGAGGAAATTCTCGTATTTTGGGCAGATGTTTCTGAAGGTTAATATATGTAATGCATGGGGGATTTTTATCCCCCTCATAGGAATATTTAAATGGATTTAATTGTTACTCCCGCATATCATAAATCTAATAGTTACGGAACTGTAGCCCAGGCAGATGCTTATTTTGCATCGTATTCTAGGCTAAGCTGTTCCAATACTTGGGATGTGCTCTCGGCCAATCAAAAGATGTACGCTTTGATTATCGCGGCCAAAGTATTAAATACATTTAAATTTAGAGGGGAGAAATGTAATAAACAACAAAAATTAGCATTCCCTCGAATTCCCGCACAAAATCTAAATACTTGTAGCCCTTTAAATTCTTTTTATGACATAGAATATGAAACTATTCTTGAAGATACTGAATTTAATGTAAGTGATAATAAATTTATATCTACCAGTACAAGTGCTGATGATTTTTATGATTATATAGATGATAAAGATATACAAATAGGGCAATTAATTAAGGTAAGCAGAAGCACTATAGATTATCTTACTATAGTTGATATGGATGTTGATGGGGAATGGATACAAGTTAAAGAGGATATAGAAGAAGAAACCGATTTATCTACATCTATATATGCTGCCGATTTATTTGGATTTCCAGATGATGTAATGTATGCCCAATTTGAGCTTGCGTACCAAGTAGTAGATACAAAATTATTTCAAGGTACTATAGGAAAAGAAGTAGAAAAGCCTGTAGCTTCTTTCTATATCGCTGGAGCCATGCATGTAAAATATGCATCCGAAATGTTTCGAATTAATACTTTCGACAATGCTTCTCCTATTGATATTGTTTATTATTTATTAGGAGATTGGTTGGCAGGAATTAGAGGGGCTACTGTATGATAAATTTTGCCAGAATACAAGAAAAAGCCAATTCTATAATGGATAGTATACTTGATAGTGGTATAGAAACTACCATTACCTATAAAATGTTTGTGTCGAATACTTATAACGATTCTACCGGCATGAATGAATCAACGTACTCCGAGTACGCTATTGATGCAATAAAAGTAGATGCTGCATTGCAGGCACAAATGGCTTCTTCTATGTTGGCCGGTGTTGGGTTTGGTTCTGGAGAAATACATTATCTTATTAAATCAACAGACATGCCGAGAACAAATATTTACAGTCCCGAAGTTTTAAAAGATTTTATATCTGATGCAGGGGAAGAAAAACAAATAAAGCTGGCCCAGCTTTTAATGAAAACTTTTGTAAAGTTACAAGTATGAAAAAATTTGCTGACCAAATTAAAAATTCTGTTGATAAATATAATCTTTTGATAACAAAAATTTTTAGAAATTCTTGTTATAACGTATCACAAGATATTGCAATTGATAGCCCGGTGTCTACGGGAAAACTTTTGGGGCAATGGGCACCTGCCAGAAATTCAATCAATAGTAATTCTTATTCCGGTGGGCAGACTGCATGGCAAAACGGGTGGAAAGATGAAGGTATAGCAGACATAAATAGAGAAATAGCATTATCTGATTTATTGCCGAGAATAGAATATACCACCAACAATCTTTCAAAAAAAGATACTTATTATTTTACAAATGATACACCATATATAAAACAAGCTGAATATGATGGTTGGGGTAATACTGGTGCATATCATATGAGAGCAAATGCTATACAAAATTGGCAATTAATTGTAAATAGCGCCGCTATGGAATTAAGTAAATGAGCAATTTATCTGACATACAACAAATTTTAAATTCCAGGCTCGCCACACTTTCCGATTTACCTTCTTGGGATAGGGAAAATTTAAGTATAGACCCGGACGAAACGGAAATTTTTATTAGAAGTAAGTTAATTCCTGCTCAAACAAATTTTCCAAATATTGGGGAAAATGGATTTAGAGTAGAATCTGGCACATTCGAAGTACAAGTAAAAGCCGTCAGGCAAACCGGCTGGGGAATTTATTCTAATCTTGTGGATGATATATTAGACCATTTTCCAAGAAACTTGCGATTAACTAACGATGCCGATAGCGGCGAAACTGAAGTAAAAATTATTATAACAAAAAGCTATCCGTTAGAGGGATATTTTGATTCAAATGGTAGGTATTCAATACCCATCCATATAAGATATGAAACTTACATTTTAATTTAAGACAGGAGATACAACAATGGTAGATGTAGCAAGAGGGAGTCGCGTAGCGGTTACTTACGGTATGGAAAATACCTGGGGGGAGCTAGATACCGACGCTACTTTATATGAACTTCGTGTTACTGGTATTGGAGTAAGTCTTTCTAAAGATTCTTTTCAATCCAACGAACTTAGATCTGACAGGCAGATTTCTGACCTTAGACACGGAATGTTCTCTGTGTCCGGGGATATTCCTGTAGAACTTTCCCATACTTCTTTTGATGACATTATAGAAAGTGCTATGTTTAATGAATGGGCCTCTGATGATACCATTACCACTGGTACTACGATGAAATCATTCACTCTTCAGAAAGCATTTACTGATATTAGCGAATATCATGTTTTTACTGGATGTACTGTAAATAATTGGTCTTTGAATGTTACCCCTAACGGCATTATTACTTCCACGTTCAGTGTAATGGGTGAGACAATGTCAACTGGTGTTGCTTCTTGGACGGGGAGCGCAACTGCAAAGTCCGCCAACTCACCTTTTGATTCCTTTACGGGAACTCTTTCTGAAGGGGGCGGCGTAAACGCATTGGTAACTGGTATTGACCTTACCTTGGCAAACAATTTGTCTGCACTTCAGGTTATCGGTAATAATCATACCGTTGGTTTGGTAGAGGGTCGCGCAAACATCACTGGAACCATGACTGCATATTTTGCAAATTCTACTCTACTTGATAAATTCATTAATGAAACTGAATCTTCATTAGAATTTACTCTTGGAGATGGAACTAACACAATGACATTTCTAATGCCTCGAATTAAATATTCTGGCGGTGATGTTCCTGTAAATGATGAAGGCCCAATTATTCTTAATATGCCCTTCCAGGCTCTGTATGATTCCGGGGATGGCTATTCACTACAAATTACAAGATCATAATTAACCCCGGCCTCCTGAAATATGGAGGTCATAAAATAATATAAGACGCAAAGGAGCGCAAAATGATTGATTTAGCAAAGCTGGATACCAATAAAGCATCTGAAGAAGGTGTGTGGTGTGACATCGAAAACCCTTCTACTGGAGAACATACCGGAATTCGCATTAAGGTTCTCGGTATGGATTCTAAAGCCTACAAAAATCAGACTCGAAAAGTTCAAGATAAAAACCTAAAAAAAGGTTTTAGAGGTATGAAGAACTTAAAGTCTGAAACTCTCGAAAATAATAGAATTGAATTAATTTGTGCCTGTACTGTAGACTGGGAAAATGTTCAGTATAACGCTGAAACTCTTGAATGTAATCCTGAAAATAAAAAATGGCTTTATAAAGAATTTCCTTGGATATTTGATCAGGTAGATGAATTTATTGGGGATAGGGGTAATTTTTTGGGGGAGTTCGAGAATTAGTTTCTGAACTTATTGAGCAAGTCCTTGATATGGACATGCCCGAGGATAACGGAAGTTCAAAACGGGATTCATTAATGCAGATTCTAAATTCTGCCCCAGAGGATTCGGAAATATACGAATCTGCATTAACCCAATTAGAAGATTCTCCAGAAATACCTTTTTATCTTGAACATATTTGGGGATGGTTTTGGCAAATACATAGAGGACGTTCTCATGGAATGGCAGGGCCAAACCCAATAACCTGGGAAAATATTTTAGCCTGGAGAGATTTATTAGAAATTCAAATTAGACCAATAGAAATCGAAATCATAAGCGAAATGGATTCTGTGTACTTGAAGTACATTTCTAATAAACACAAGAAGAATAGGAAAGGTAAGAAGTAATGGCAGATTTAGCGCAATTAGGTATTGTAATAAATGTAAGCGATCAAAACGCAGCCCAAAAACTAACTGCGCTATCTACTGCTGCGGATAAAGCCGCCATTTCTGTCAATAAGCTTGAAGATTCTTCTAAAAAAGCATCTGAAGCAGTGGGTAAAGTTGGGGGCAAAAAAGCCACCGATTCTCTCAAACAAACCCAAACAGCAACCGAAAAAGCACATAAATCCTATTTAGACTTCTTAGGAGACATTAACAAATTAAATGCTGCATTTGGGGAAATAGGTAAAACACAAACAGGGCTAAAAGAATTACAGAAAAATCTAAATACTGTAGGTGTGGCCGCCAAAAAAGCATACGATGATGGAGCTTTAGTCAAAGAAGGATTTAATGATATCGGGGCAGCCTCAGATAAACTTGCTTTACGAATAAAAGAACAAAAAGTAGCATTAGAAGCGTTAAATAGTGGGTATTACGATGCACAAAAAACAGCGGCCAAAGATGCAGAATTAAAAAGAAAACAAATAGAAATGCTTAACTTGCATAAACAAGCATTAAAAGAAAATGCTGCATTTGATAAAGAAAGAAACGCACAATATGCCCGCGAACAAAAAAATATTGAAGCATTAAATAAATTTAAAGAAAAACAAATTCAATTACAAAGAGAACTTGCAGCAGACTATTCTTACCACGATAGGGAAGCAAAAAAATATAATGAAAACTTGAAAAAACAAAGAGAATTTATTAATAGATTATCAGAAGCATATGATAAAATAATAACTCGTGTTAAACAATTTGTTGCTTTTATTGCTGCTGCTGCCATAGTACAAGCCTTCACCCAATCAATTCGTGGCGCAATCAATATCATAATTGATTTTGATCAAGCATTGAAAAGTTTAGAAGCTATTGCGGGCGCAACTTCAGATGAAGCCAAGGCTATGGGAGAAACCATTAAGCAAATAGCCGCTGACACAAAATTTTCTGCACAAGAAGTTGCAGACGGTATGATCACTATAGGTAAAGCTGGTTATACTGCCGCAGAGGCTATTCAGATGATACAGCCTATTGCCAATCTTGCTACCGGTGCTTTGGAAAATTTTAATGACGTATCCAACTTAATTGTGACTACCTTAAAAGCATTTCAATTAGATGTCGTAGAAACAGCGAAAGTTACTGATATCTTTGCTAACGCTATTACTAAATCAAAGCTTTCAGTTGACATGCTTAAAACTGCATTTAACTATGTGGGCGCCGCTGGGCACATGGTAGGTCTATGTGTAGAGGAAGTAGCAGGATCTTTAATGGTTCTTGCTGATAATGGTATTCGAGCTTCTACTATGGGTACATCTTTCAGAAAAACATTGCTTAGTTTGGCAGATCCTTCTAAACAAATGGTAAAAGATCTTAATAGAGTTGGAATGTCTTTAGATTCAGTTAACCCTAAAATAGTAGGATGGGAAACTGCTCTAAAAAATATTGCCCCATTAGTATGGGATTTCAATAAAAATTCTGTAGATATGGCAAAAGTTGTGGATTATGTCGGTGTTAGAGCATCTCAAACATTTGCTATTCTTATAAGAGAAACTGCTCAAGGCGGCGCATTGAGACGAGCAATAGAATCTACTAAAGAATATGGCTCTGCGCTAAGTATGGCCGAAAAACAGCAAGAAGGACTTGCTATCAAATTTAAAAACCTTGCTGATAATATAAAAAATATTGCTTTGGCTATTGGTGATGCAGGTCTTACTACTGCACTCGAAGTTCTTGTCGACTCATTTAAAACTATTGCAAATTGGGTTGAATGGTTAATTAAAAATATTCCTTTAATTCAATGGGCCGCATTTACTACTGGAGCGGCTGCTGCGGGATATGCTATTATAGCATTAACGGCAAATATAGATGTTTTAATTGCAAAAATTGCATTATTTACTACTGTCTTATTGCAAAATCCTATATTTAGGGTTGCCGCTATATTCGGAGTTGCCGCTACCGCTTTAAATAAATTTATAAAACCTATCGAAGAAACTACACAAAAATTTAAAGAAAATGCAACCGAAATAGAACAGAACATTTCTACTCTAAATAGATGGAGTATATTACTTGAGCAATCGTCAAAAACTGGCGAAAAAAGTTACACGAAAATGGTTGCTAACATTGTAACAGAAAATAAAAAGTTAGCAGATCAGCTTTTGGAATATATAAATGTAAACAATACATTTAACGAAAAAACTGCCGTATCTTTTGAACATGTAATGAAATTGGCAGGAGGTTTTGAAAAATATTCCGAAATTATAAATAATGCATTAGAAGGGGTTAAATTTCAAGAACATATCGCACAACTTAATGAATTAGAAAAAGTCCTTGATAAGTTTTCTAAGTCTATGAAAAAAAGTTGGGATTCTACTGACTATATGAGCGTAGTTACAGGGCCTTCTATAGATACTGAAAAAGCAAAGCAAGATATAGATGCTGCTACTAAAGAAATGGTAAACTATACCAACAAAGCATTTGAAGCATATTTACTCACACCTAACAAAGACGAATTTAAAAATCAGATATTCACAAATATATTAGACATGTTCGCTGATATCCCCGAGCTTGTTACTGTGTTTATAGATCAATTTGACGCGTTGAATACAGCGTATATAGAAGAACAAGTTAAAACTACCATATCTGCCTACACAGATATTATTGGGGATCTTCCTGAAGATATTAGGAATAGCATTAAAAACATTCCTATAATAGATACTGTCGAAACTCTTGATGACATAAAAGAATTAAAAAAAGACGCGGAAACAGAATTAGCATCTCTTAGGAATATTATGATGGATAGATTAGGGATCGCAGATGAATTACGTACAGATTACAAATTAGCAGAAGAATATACCACTCCCATCATAAATAAGTTACACAAAAATATACGAAAACTGTTTGATCCAGATGATAAGATTACAGGAAAATTAAAAGATTTATCGTCTGAATTAGATATATTTTTAAAAAAAATAGATGCTTCTTTGCCAGACATTATTGGTGCAGGACTTTAAACAGAGTTTACCGCATTCATAGACGCGTACGATTCGTTTTCCAAAAAAGTAGAATCTACAGACATTAACCTGATAGAGGAGAAAACTATACAGGATTGGAAAAGGGAATTTAAAGATTTAAAAAATACATTAACAGATCTTGAAAAAAGAAGCAAGGATTATCATGCAAATTTTAAAAAAGAATTAAACGAAATTATATCTCTTGGCAATAAAGCGGAAAAAGAACTTGCCAAAATTAAATTATATCCAGAAGATGAACAGCAAGTATATACAAGTAGTGTTAAACTGTTTGAAGACCTTATAGCTAAAAGAGATGCCGCTATAAAAGAATGGGGAAATACATATACAGATATAAATACTGTTATAAAAAATTCTGACGAAGAAGCATTTGAAAATGCTATATTGTTAAACAAAAAACTTAGGGCAGAGCAGAAAAAAGCTTTAAAAGAAGTAGAAAAATTTTGGGAAGATTTTTATGAAGATATAGGAAATATATTTGAAGATACTACCTATGATATGTTAGATGGTAGTTTAGATTCATGGAATGATTTCTTTGATTCCATCCTTGATATGTTCAAAAAAACAGCCGCAAAAATGATTGCATATGATTTAGGAACGAAACTTATTGGCTTAGATCCGACCAGATCTGGTATAGGCTTTTTTTCTGGTGGAACCGGGGGAGGTATTCTTGGATCGGATAGTGGTGGCACCATGGATGGCATGTCCCTATTATCCAAACTCAACACCGGATATGAAGCGCTGAGTGGAGGTATTTCGTCGTCAGTTGAGAACTTTTTTAGCTCTGGCGTGGCTAACAAAATAGGGACCGGCATTTTCGGCGCAAGTGCTTGGGGTGGGGCAACTGCGCCAACGTACTTGAGTGGTGTCGGTGGGTCAATGATATCTGTCAATTCTGGCTTGTCTGGCGGGGTAATCTCTGGCGGGGTTGGGTCGTCAAGCGGCATTGTTGGTAGCTTGTCCGCTGCCGCCCCCTGGATTG
>CAYUWD010000108.1:0-12863 GCA_964448235.1 uncultured Bacteroidales bacterium
CCATAGAATACAAAAGTAAAATAATTAATAATCCCCCCTAATAATTAAGTGATCCATTTTGGCATGATAAAATTGAAAAAAACAAATACAATATCATGATTTTCCCAAAAATAATTCTAAAATCGAATAATTTAAAAACAAAATTATTTACTTGCGGATTTTAGGGAATACAAAAATAGCTCAGCTCCAACGATTAATCATTTTTATGAGAAACTACTTCTTATAAAAGATTTAATGAATACCAAAACAGGTATAAAACTAGCAGAAGAAAGACACAAATTTATGTTAATGTTTTTAGATCAGTTTTATTTAGAATGGGAAATATAAAATCATATGAAAAAATAGAAAAACAAGCTATTTTAAAATTAAGTTCCCTGTACTTTCGATATTACTTACATTCCCAGCTCTATCTACAATATAAAACTTATATATAATAGTATCGCCTAAAAATGGTCCATATTCATTAATATCATTAACAATCATTTCTCCTTTAAGAGTTTTATTTGGACCTTCTGACTCAAAATATGGTATATAATAATTCGGTTCAGGATTAAGTTGCACAATATTTAAAACTCCATCATTATACATATATTTTTCCATAAAGATTGTGTTTTGTTGAGGTGAAGTAGTGTCAAATCCAATATCTCCATCACCATCTATAAAAGAAAAATGTAATGTACCTTTCAAGACACGATTACCTTTATCCATATCATCAACAGTATCAACAAAAGTAAATTCTATTAGTTCAATTTGTGGTTCAGGAGGATAGTGTTCAATTCTAAAGCATGATAAGATTGAAAACGAAAATAGAATTATGAATATGACTTTAAAATTATTCATATAACAAAAATATGAAAAATTAAAACATAAAAAAAAGAGACTATATAAAAACAGTCTCTATTTTGTTTTAATTATTATGCTTGAGCCGTTGGGCCGCCAAAATTCATTGGAATAGGATTACCAGATTTACCAGATGATGATTTAATAGGACCATTGGCTGCTTCAAATTTTAAAATATTATCTTGCAAAGCGCCCATTAATCGTTTAGCATGTTCTGGAGTAAGAATAATTCTTGACTGCACTTTTGCTTTAGGCAATCCAGGCATAATTCTCACAAAATCTAGTACAAATTCTGAAGATGAATGAGTAATAACCGCTAGGTTTGCATATACACCCTGTCCGGTTTCTTCGTTAAGCTCAATATTTATTTGGTTTTGCTTTTTGTCTTCCATATTAATCTTCATTAGTTATTTCTATTTCTACTTCACTCTGAAGTTTTTCCATAATTTCCTTAGGAGCAACTTTAATATTTTTGAAATTTCTTTGTCCTGTTCCTGCAGGAATCAAATGACCAACAATAACATTTTCTTTTAGACCTTCAAGAGTATCTACTTTTGCTTTTATTGCAGCTTCATTAAGGACTTTTGTAGTTTCTTGGAAAGAGGCTGCTGACATAAAGCTATTTGTCTGTAAAGCAGCTCTAGTAATTCCTTGTAATATCTGACTTGATGTTGCAGGAAGAGCATCTCTTACTTCGACAGTTTTAAGGTCTTTACGTTTTAGCATTGAATTTTCATCTCTCAATCTTCTATAAGAAACTATTTGACCCGCTTTAAAGTTCTCTGAGTCTCCTTTATCCACCACCACTTTTTTATCAAACAAATTATCGTTTCCATCTCTGAATTCCCATTTATCAACAATTTGCTTTTCAAGGAATCTAGTATCACCAGGCTCTTCAATAACAACTTTTCTCATCATCTGCCTAACGATAACTTCAAAGTGTTTATCATTTATTTTCACACCCTGAAGACGATATACATCCTGTACTTCATTAACAAGATATTCCTGCACTTCAGTAGGACCTTTAATAGAAAGAATATCACTAGGAGTAATAGCACCATCAATTAAAGGAGTTCCTGCCTTAATATAATCATTTGGTTGTACCAAAATTTGCTTAGAAAGAGGCACAAGATACTTTTTAAGTTTTCCTTCTTTTGACTTAATTTCGATTTCACGATTACCTCTTTTAATTTTGCCAAAAGAAACTTCACCATCAATTTCAGCTACAGTTGCAGGGTTTGATGGATTTCTTGCTTCAAACAACTCAGTTACACGTGGCAAACCACCAGTAATATCACCACCTTTACCGACAATTCTTGGCATTTTAATCAAAACATCACCAGTTTTAATATCGGCTTTCTCATCACACATTAAGCGAGCACCAACAGGTAGGTTATATGTAGCAATAACTTCTTTCTTTTTATTAATAATTTTAGCAACCGGGATTTTAGTTTTATCTTTTGTCTCTATGATAATTTTTTCTTTAAAACCTGTTTGTGCAGCAATTTCTTCTTTATAATTTATGCCTTCAACAACATCTTCAAACATCAATTTACCGGCAAATTCAGAAACAATTACAATATTATATTGATCCCAGTCACATATTTTGTCACCTTTTTTAATTTTTGCACCAGGTTGATGATACAACTTTGAGCCATAAGGAACTGGTTTAATTACTAATGGAATCTTAGTTTTTGCATCAACAATTTTCATTTCCGCCATTCGGGTAACAACAATATCAACTTTAGAGCCATCTGATTCTACAAATTCTACAGTTCTTAACTCATCAAATTCAAGGATTCCATTATATTTTGCAACAATTGAAGATTCACTAGCAATATTACCAGCAACCCCCCCCATATGGAATGTTCTTAAAGTTAACTGAGTACCTGGTTCTCCAATAGACTGTGCAGCTATAACTCCAACAGCTTCTCCTTTTTGAACCATTTTTCTAGTTGCAAGATTTCGTCCATAACATTTAGCACAAACACCTTTTTTACTTTCGCAAGTAAGTACCGAACGTATTTCTACTTTTTCTATAGGCGAATCTTCAATAGCTTTAGCGACTTTCTCTGTAATTTCTTCTCCAGAAGCAACAATCAACTCTTCGGATTGAGGATGATAGATATCATGTACACTTGTTCTACCAATAATTCTATCATATAATGATTCGATAACCTCTTCATCATTTTTCTTTAATTCTGTAGCAACAAGACCACGTAATGTGCCGCAATCTTCTTCAGTAATAATAACATCTTGAGCAACATCAACTAATCTTCTAGTAAGATAACCAGCATCAGCAGTTTTCAATGCTGTATCTGCAAGACCTTTACGAGCTCCGTGAGTTGAAATAAAATACTCAAGAATAGAAAGTCCTTCTTTGAAGTTAGACAAAATAGGGTTTTCGATGATTTCACTTGTTTGAACACCAGATTTTTGAGGCTTAGCCATCAATCCTCTCATTCCACACAACTGACTAATTTGTTCTTTAGAGCCCCTAGCACCAGAATCCAACATCATATAAACAGCATTAAATCCCTGATCATCAGTTGAAAGCTTACGCATAACTTCTATACTTAAGCGAGCGTTTATATTTGTCCAAACATCAATTACCTGATTATATCTTTCATTATCTGTAATGAAGCCATTATTATAATTAAACATAATTTCATCAACAGCTTCGTAACCTTCTTCAATAAGAGATTCTTTCTCATTAGGAATAATAACATTATCCAAATTAAATGATAACCCCCCAACAAAGGCATTAGAATAACCTAAGTCTTTAATATCATCTAGGAATTTTGCAGTTACATCTGTACCACATTTACTAACCAAATTTCCAATAATATCTCTTAGAGATTTTTTTGTCAAAACTTCGTTTATATATCCATATTCAATTGGGACAATTCTATTAAATAAGACTCTTCCAGCAGTTGTAGAAATTAATTTTGTAACTATCTCACCATTTTCATCTACATCTTCAGTACGTACTTTAATAGCAGCATGTAAATCAAGTTTCTTTTCATTGGTAGCAATAATAACCTCTTCAGGAGAATAAAAAATTTGGCCTTCACCTTTAACTCCTTTACGCTCCTTAGTCATATAATATAAACCAAGTACCATATCCTGAGATGGAACAGTAATAGGCGCACCATTAGCAGGATTTAAGATATTATGTGAAGCTAACATTAATATTTGAGCTTCTAAGATTGCTGCATTACCTAATGGTAAATGAACCGCCATTTGGTCACCATCAAAGTCAGCATTAAAAGCTGTACAAACAAGAGGATGTAATTGAATTGCTCTACCTTCTATTAGTTTAGGTTGAAATGCCTGAATACCTAATCTGTGAAGTGTTGGAGCACGGTTTAATAATACAGGATGTCCCTTAAGAACATTTTCAAGAATATCCCAAATGACAGGGTCTTTTCTTTCTACAATTTTCTTTGCAGACTTTACTGTTTTAACGATCCCTCTTTCTGTAAGTTTCCTAATAATAAATGGCTTATATAATTCTGCAGCCATATCTTTAGGAATACCGCACTCATGCATTTTTAATTCAGGACCTACCACAATTACTGAACGTGCAGAAAAGTCGACACGTTTACCAAGTAAATTTTGACGAAAACGACCTTGTTTTCCTTTTAAACTGTCACTAAGTGATTTTAGTGGTCTATTTGCGTCAGTTTTTACAGCATTTGATTTCCGTGAATTATCAAATAATGAATCTACTGATTCTTGTAACATTCTTTTCTCATTCCTTAAAATAACTTCAGGAGCTTTTATTTCAAGCAGTCTTTTAAGTCTATTATTTCTAATAATAACTCGACGATATAAATCGTTAAGATCTGATGTTGCAAATCTACCACCATCAAGAGGAACCAAAGGACGTAATTCAGGAGGAATAACTGGTACAATTTTAACAATCATCCACTCAGGCTTATTTATATTCTGTGACAATCTAAATGATTCCACGACACTTAATCTTTTAAGAGCTTCGCTTTTACGCTGTTGTGAAGTTTCACGATTTGCTTTATCTCTTAAATCATAAGATAACTGATCAAGATCTATTCTTTGAAGGAGATCATAAACAGCTTCCGCACCCATTTTTGCAATAAATTTATTTGGGTCTGTATCTTCAAGCATTTGATTTTCGCGTGGTAATGATTCTAAAATATCAAGATATTCGTCTTCTGTTAAAAAATCATATTCTTGCACTCCGTCAATAGCTTTTGCTCCAGCCTGAATAACAATATATCTTTCGTAATATATAATAGAATCAAGTTTTTTTGCGGGTAGTCCTAAAAGATAGCCGATTTTATTTGGTAATGTTTTAAAATACCAAATATGAGCAACGGGAACCTCAAGTTTAATATGTCCCATTCTTTCACGACGAACTTTTTTCTCAGTTACTTCAACCCCACATCTATCACAAACAATACCTTTATATCTAATTCTTTTATATTTTCCACAATGACATTCATAATCTTTTACCGGACCAAATATTCTTTCACAGAACAAACCATCTCTTTCTGGTTTATACGTTCTATAGTTAATCGTTTCTGGTTTAGTAACTTCTCCACTAGACATTTCTTGAATCTCTTCCGGAGATGCAAGACTAATAGTTATTTTTGAGAAATTTGAATTTACTTTATTATCTTTTCTAAAAGCCATTTTATCAGCTGTTTAAGTATTTAATACGATATTAATCAAGATTCACTCTTAAGCACAATCCTCTAAGTTCATGCAGCAATACATTTAAAGATTCGGGTATTCCTGGAGTAGGCATCTGCTCTCCTTTCACAATACTCTCGTATGTTTTTGCACGTCCAATCACATCATCAGACTTAACTGTAAGAATTTCTTGCAATATATTTGCAGCGCCAAATGCTTCAAGCGCCCATACCTCCATTTCACCAAATCTCTGACCACCAAACTGAGCTTTACCTCCTAGTGGTTGCTGTGTGATTAATGAATATGGACCAATGCTACGAGCATGCATTTTATCCTCTACCATATGCCCTAATTTTAACATATAGATAATTCCAACTGTAGCAGGTTGATCAAATTTTTGTCCTGTACCACCATCATAAAGATATGTTTTACCATATTGAGGTACATTTGCTTTATCTGTATACTCATTAATTTGTTCGATTGTAGCTCCGTCAAAAATTGGAGTTGCAAAATTAACACCTAAGACTTTTCCTGCCCAACCAAGAACAGTTTCATAAATCTGTCCAAGATTCATACGAGAAGGCACACCTAAAGGATTTAACACAATATCTACTGGAGTTCCATCTTCTAAGAAAGGCATGTCTTCCTGTCTTACAATACGAGCAAGGATACCTTTGTTACCATGACGCCCTGCAAGCTTATCTCCAACCTTAATTGTTCTTTTACTTGCCAAATAAACTTTTGCCAATTGCATAATCCCCGCTGGCAATTCATCTCCTATCGTAATATCAAGTTTTTTACGTCTAAACTCTCCTTCAATCTTTTTAAACTCTATCATATAATTATATAATAGGTCTCCTATTGTAGAGTTTCTTGTTTTATCAGTTGTCCATTTATTAGGACTAATATTAATAAAATCAACATCTACTAGAAGCTTTTGTGTAAACTTTACTCCTTTAGGAATGATATCATTTCCAAAATTATCTTTAACTCCTTGTGAAGTTTTTCCATTAATTAAAACAAATAATTTTTCAATCAATGAAGCTTTAAGTTTTGCATTTGCCTCTGCGTGTTGATTATCAATATTTTCTATAAGAATCTTATCGTGACTTTTATCTTTTCGATCTTTAATTGTTTTAGCAAACAATTTTTTATCAATAACGACACCTGAAGTTGAAGGAGATGCTTTTAAAGAAGCATCTTTAACATCTCCGGCTTTTTCTCCAAAAATGGCTCTAAGCAATTTTTCTTCGGGAGAAGGATCACTTTCACCTTTAGGAGTAATTTTACCAATCATGATATCGCCTGGTTTCACATAAGCACCAATTCTGATAATTCCATTTTCGTCAAGATCTTTAGTTGCTTGTTCACTAACGTTAGGGATGTCAGACGTTAATTCCTCCATTCCACGTTTAGTTTCTCTAACTTCAAGTTGATAGTCTGCAATATGTATAGATGTAAATAAATCTTCTTTTACAACTTTTTCGTTAATTACAATAGCATCCTCAAAATTATACCCTTTCCAAGGCATAAAAGCTACTTTTAGATTTCTTCCTAGAGCAAGTTCTCCTTTTTCTGTTCCATATCCCTCGGTAAGTATTGTCCCTTTAGATATTTTGTCACCTTTAGCAACAATAGGACGTAAATTTATACAGGTATTTTGATTTGTTTTATGAAATTTCGGAATTTTATATTCTACAATATCATCAGTAAAGTTTACAAATTTTTCTTCTTCTGTTCTATTGTATTTAACAATAATTTTTTTCGCATCTACATATTCCACAATTCCTTCACCTTCACCAACAAGTAAGATTCTTGAATCTTTAGCAACCATGTGTTCAATTCCAGTCCCAATAACAGGTGCTTCTGGTCTCAATAATGGAACTGCTTGTCTCATCATGTTTGATCCCATTAATGCGCGGTTTGCATCATCATGTTCTAAGAAAGGAATTAATGAAGCAGCAATAGAGGCAATCTGATTCGGTGCAACATCCATAAGATTAATTTGCTCCTGATCTACTACTAAATAATCTCCCTCATTACGCACTCTAATTTTTGAAGATTGAAAAACACCTTTATCATCAATTTGTGCATTTGCCTGAGCTATTACTTTTTCTTCTTCTTCTTCTGCACTTAAATATATAATGTTTTCAAAGCTTGCCATACCCTTATCTACTTTTCGATATGGAGTTTCGATAAAACCTAAATTATTTATTTTTGCATATACACATAAAGAAGAAATTAGACCAATATTTGGTCCTTCTGGTGTTTCTATCGGACATAATCGACCATAATGAGTAAAGTGGACATCACGCACCTCAAATCCAGCTCTTTCTCGTGATAAACCTCCTGGTCCCAGAGCTGAGAGTCTACGTTTATGTGTCATTTCGGCTAATGGATTTATTTGATCCATAAACTGAGATAACTGGTTTGTTCCAAAGAAAGAATTAATTACAGAAGATAGAGTTTTTGAGTTTATCAAATCCATCGGATGAAATACTTCGTTATCTCTAACATTCATTCTTTCTCTAATTGTCCTAGCCATACGTGCTAATCCAACACCAAATTGATTTCCTAATTGTTCTCCAACAGTACGAACACGTCTATTACTTAAGTGATCAATATCATCAATATCTGCTTTTGAATTAATAAGTTCAATAAGATACTTAATAATCTCTATAATATCTTCACGAGTCAGCACCTTTGTGTCTCTTGAAATATCTAGTCCAAGTTTTTGATTAATTCTATATCTTCCAACATCGCCTAAATCGTAACGTTTATCGGAAAAAAACAATTTATCAATAACATCTCTGGCTGTAGCTTCATCTGGTGGTTCTGTGTTACGTAACTGTCTATATATATGAACTACTGCTTCTTTTTCAGAATTACAAGGGTCTTTTTGCAATGTATTATAAATAATTGCATAATCCGACACTTTTTGGTTTTCTTTATGTAAAAGGATTGTTTTAGCTCCAGATTCTACTATTTGTTCAATATGATGACTTTCAATAATAGTTTCACGATCAATTACAACTTCGTTTCTCTCAATTGACACCACTTCTGCTGTATCTTCATCGACAAAATCTTCGAACCATGTTTTTAATACTCTTGCAGCAAGTCTTCTCCCTACCGTTTTTTTAACAGCAGTTTTAGAAACTTTAACTTCATCGGCTAGATTAAATATTTCTAAAATATTTTTATCACTTTCGAATCCAATAGCTCTTAAAAGTGTTGTAACCGGCAATTTTTTCTTTCTGTCAATATAAGCATACATTACAGAATTTATATCGGTAGCAAACTCTATCCATGAACCTTTAAAAGGTATTATTCTAGCTGAGTATAGTTTAGTACCATTAGCATGTAATGATTGACTAAAGAAGACACCTGGAGAACGATGTAATTGAGAAACTACAATTCGTTCTGCACCATTAATCACAAATGTGCCACTGGGAGTCATATATGGTACCGTTCCTAACCAGACATCTTGTATAGATGTTTCAAAATCTTCATGATCAGAATCAGTACAATACAATTTTAATTTTGCTTTAAGAGGTATACTATACGTCAATCCTCTTTCGATACACTGTTCTATGCTATAACGAGGAGGGTCTAAAGAATAATCCAAAAATTCTAACACAAAATTATTTCTTGTATCAGTAATAGGAAAATTATCCTGAAATACTTTATATAATCCTTCAGACCTTCTCTGTTCTGCAGTTGAGTCTAATTGAAAAAACTCTTTAAACGATTTTATTTGAATCTCAAGAAAATCAGGGTATTCAAGCTGATTTTTTGTAGTTGAGAAATTGATTCTTTGTTTTGTATTAACAGTCATTTATGCAATTATTAATTAAGAACCTAAACAATAACAACGAAAGGTTTAAAACCCAAATTGGGTTTTAAACCTAAAACTTATACAACAAAAGTTGTTTATTTAAGTTCGACTTCAGCACCAGCTTCCTCTAATTGAGTTTTAAGTGCATTAGCCTCATCTTTTGGTATTCCTTCTTTAATTGGAGTAGGAGCTCCATCAACAAGAGCTTTCGCTTCTTTTAGTCCAAGACCTGTTAATTCCTTAACTAATTTAACAATTTGAAGTTTCTGAGCACCAGCTGAATTTAATACAACGTCAAAGTCTGTTTTTTCAGCTTCAGCTGCACCATCACCTGCTGCTGCTGGTCCTGCAACTGCAACTGCTGCTGCCGGTTCAATACCATATTCTTCTTTTAAGATTTCTGCTAATTCATTAACATCTTTAACAGTTAGGTTAACTAATTCTTCTGCTAATTTCTTAAGATCTGCCATTTTACTTTATTTTTACTTGTTTTAACTTATTTTCTATTCTCTTTCTGACAATGTTTTTACAACACCTGCCAATGTGCTTTTACCTGATTCAAGTTGTCCTAATACAGTCTTCATTGGTGATTGTAATAAACAAATAATATCACCAATAATTTCTTCTTTGGATTTTAGACTAGCTAATGCATCTAAGTTTTCCAGTCCAACATATATTGATTCTTCAGCAAAAGCTGCTTTAAACAAAGGTTTTTCACTTTTTTTGTTTAATTCTTTAATCAATTTAGCTGGAGCATTTGCGACATTACAGAACATTACAGAAGTGTTTTGCTTTAACACGTCATAAAGTTCTTCATATTCACCTTCAGATGCTTCCAAAGCCCTTTTGAAGAATGTATTCTTAACAACAATCAGCTCTATGTCTTTTTCGAAACATTCTTTTCTCAACTCATGTGTTTGCTGAGCATCCAATCCAGAAATATCAGCCAAATAAAAATGACTATAACCCTGAACAGTACTTTTTAAGTTTTCGATAAGTGCATGTTTGTCTTCTCGTTTCATACCGACAATTTCTAATTACTAATTAACTGATTTTAAATCAATCTCAATACCAGGACTCATAGTACTAGAAAGATATATGCTACGCACATATGTTCCTTTAGCAGCAACTGGTTTAAGTTTAATAATTGTCTGAATAAGTTCAGAAGCATTATCAACTATTTTTTCAGCATCAAACGATACTTTACCAACACCTGCATGAATAATACCATATTTGTCCACTTTAAAGTCGATTTTTCCCTTCTTAACATCTTCAACAGCTTTTCCGATATCCATGGTTACTGTACCAGTTTTAGGATTTGGCATTAGGCCTCTTGGTCCTAATACTCTCCCTAATTTACCGATTTTAGCCATTACTTGTGGCATTGTAATAATAATATCAATATCTGTCCACCCTTTGGTGATTTTTTCGATATAATCATCAAGTCCCACAAAATCAGCACCTGCATCTTTTGCTTCTTGCTCTTTATCAGGAGTACATAGTACCAAAACACGGATTTTTTTACCTGTTCCATGTGGTAATGTTGTAATACCTCTAACCATTTGATTAGCTTTACGAGGATCAACACCTAAACGAATATCAAGATCAATAGATGCATCAAATTTAGTATAGGTAATTTCCTTAACTAATTTTGCAGCTTCCTGGAGATCGTACTTCTTGCCTTTTTCAACTTTAGCTAAAGCGTCTTTTCTTTTTTTGCTAATTTTTGTCATTTCAAAAAGTACTTTAATTAATTTTTAATCGGAGATTCACCTTTAACGATAATCCCCATACTTCTCGCTGTGCCTGCAACCATACTCATAGCTGATTCTACTGTAAATGCATTTAAGTCAACCATTTTGCCTTCAGCAATTGTCTTTACTTGATCCCAAGTAACAGTTCCGACTTTAGTTCTATTTGGTTCTGCTGAACCTTTTTTTAACTTTGCTATTTCCAATAATTGTACAGCTACCGGTGGAGTTTTCACAATAAAATCAAAAGATTTATCACTATAAAATGTGATAACAACAGGGAGTACTTTCCCAGCTAATTCTTGAGTTCTGCCATTAAACTGTTTGCAGAATTCCATTATATTTAGCCCTTTTGACCCTAATGCCGGCCCTACCGGTGGAGAGGGATTTGCGGCACCTCCTTTAATTTGCAGTTTAATAAAACCACCAATTTGTTTTGCCATAAACTTTGTTCTTAAAAAATAAAGATTACTCTTTTTCTACTTGCATAAATCTAAGTTCTAAAGGAGTTTTACGACCAAATATTGTCACCATAACCTTTAGTTTTTTCTTTTCATCATGCACTTCTTCAATTACACCACTAAAACCATTAAATGGACCATCAATAACCTTTACAGGTTCTCCAACATAATATGGCACATTAATTTCCTCACTACTTTCTGCCAACTCGTCAACTTTTCCAAGTATTCGAGACACCTCATCATTTCTTAATGGTATAGCTTTTCCATCTTTAGTACCTAAAAAACCTATTACCCCAGTTACACCACGTATTATGTGTTCTACTTCACCGTCTAGAACAGCATGAACTAAAATGTATCCAGGAAAGAAATTTCTTTCTTTGTGTACTGGTTTTCCATTACGCACTTGATAAACTTTTTCTGTTGGTATTAGCACTTGAGATATCTGATCAGAAATACCTAACCTTGAAATTTCCATATCAAGATATTCCTTCACCTTCTTTTCTTTCCCGCTAAGGGCTCTAACCACATACCATTTTTTTGCAATTTCTGCCATATCCAACTAATAATTTGGTTTAATAAAACATGCCGTAAACTATTTCGAGAACTTCTTTAAATGTAAAGTCCATCAAAAACACAACAACGGCAAATATTAAGGAAGCAACCATTACTACAACAGCACTATTTTGAAGTTCTGACCATTTTGGCCAAGTAACTTTATGCACCAACTCATTGTAAGTGTCTAAAAAATATGCTTTTATTTTATTCATCTCTTATTATTGTCTTTTGCACGGGAGGAGCGACTCGAACGCCCGACACCTAGTTTTGGAGACTAGTGCTCTACCAACTGAGCTACACCCGTAAATAAGTAAGTAAGAGTCAACATGACACTCACTTACTTATAAAACAAAATATATTATTCTACTATTTCAATAATCTGTCCAGCACCTACAGTTCTACCACCTTCACGAATTGCAAAACGTAGTCCAACATTACAAGCAACAGGATAAATCAATTCAACAGAAATTGTTACGTTATCACCAGGCATTACCATTTGTACTCCTTCTGGCAACATAATTTCACCAGTAATATCTAAAGTTCTCAAGAAAAATTGAGGACGATAGTTATTATGGAAAGGAGTATGACGTCCACCTTCCTCTTTTTTCAGTACGTAAATTTCTGCTTTAAATTTAGTGTGAGGATTGATGGTTCCAGGAGCCGCAATAACTTGACCTCTTTTAATCTCATCTTTATCAACACCACGAAGTAATAAACCAACGTTATCACCAGCTTCACCTCTATCAA
>CAYUWD010000109.1:0-12585 GCA_964448235.1 uncultured Bacteroidales bacterium
GGAATATACTTTGTGATTTCTTCATAATTTACAAGACAAATATTGTCATATTCAGAAAGATCAAGCTCTGTATCCTTGAAATTAATTTTGCTTTTAAATAAAGTGTAATCTATTGAAATCATAGTAGGAGACAGGTCAAAATACATTGCTCCTTCAATAACAAGCTCGTCGCTAAATTCAATTTCTAGATAATCTTCATTTAGCGTAATCTTTGAGATAGTAAGATCATCAATCTTGTCATCTATCTGTAATTCACTGGCAATTAATGCTTCTTGGTCTTCAATGTTATCTGAGTTGTTGCAGCCAGCAATAATAAAAACTAATCCAATTAGTAATAAATAGTTTAATTTCTTCATACATAAAAATTTTGCAACAAAATTACTTCATTTGATTGGTAATAAGACTTATTTATATCATCTTTTCGACGAGTCCCATCTTATTGAATACAACGAAACGACACTTTAAAATGTCTGATAAAAGCGATGTTTTATTATAACAAAGTTGCCATTCTTTTGCCGAACTAAAAACAGACTTCTATGAAAACAATGCTAATCGTTTTATTAAGCCTATTTATTTACAGCTTTAATGCATTTTCGCAATGTTCTAACCCTTACGCAGGTCAAGACACTGCCACATGTGGAAACATTTATGAATTAACAGTCGAAAATGCTACAACCGGTTATTGGACAGCATATCTTGGAGAAGAAGAAATGATGCCTGCACCCGATTATGTTCCATCAAATTCCAGTGCTGATGTAACGGTAACAGTTCCTCCGTTTGATGATTATACGCAGATTGTAACATTTGTCTGGTCAGATGACAGTGGTCCTTGTACGGATACTGTTTTAATTGAATTTATTGAAAACCCTACAGCTTATGCCGGACAAAATTTTGATGTATGTGGTGATTGTGCAATTCTTAACGCTGACTTAGATGCAATGTCTGGTTTCTGGCTGGCAAATGGAGCTTCTTACGATGATTACAGCAATCCGAATACAGAAGCATGTGTATCGAGTTATGGTGATAAAACTTTTCAATGGTATGTTTCAAATAGTTCTTCAATTGCTTCGGTAGCTTGTACTGATATTGATGCAATGACAGTTACATATTGGCGCAAACCAACAGCAAATATACTGACTTCTCCAACAGATTCTACTACATGTGGATTAATCTTTGATAGACTTTATGCTGAGTATCCAGGTTCAGGTGTTACAGGTTATTGGTACTCTACCTCTCTTGAATTTTATTGGGACGATATAGATCCTGGTTGGATTGCACAAGCAAGTACTTTTGGTTACCATAGTGCTTATTGGGTAGAAGAAGTAGGGCCTGCATTAGATCCAGGTTTTTGTAAAGATACTGCCGGTTCATTAGTTATACATTTTATTGACGACTATCCATTATATGCAGGGGATGATGATTACACTTATGGTTCAGAATACACTCTGAGCGCACTTTCAGGCCTGGATGTTGATCCGTTTGCAGAATGTATATATATATGGGAAGCTGAAAATGCAATAATTGATAACCCAACATCATTAGAAACAAGTGTTTCAGTCTCTGAATATGGTGAATATGAGTTTGTTTTAAGTTCATATTATACAAATATGGAGAGTTGTTCAAATACAGATACTGTAAAAATTACTTTTGTGGATCCGATCTATTCGAATATTGAGTTAAACAGGGATAATGATATTCATGTTTATCCAAATCCTGTAACAGATTTTTTAAATATCGAATCAGAAAATCCTATTGAAAAGCTTGAAATCTATGATATCAATGGCAAGGTTTTGATATCAGAATCAAATCTAATAAATGAGATTGATGTATCATCACTAAAATCCGGGATTTATATGATTAGATTCAAAACGGATGAAACAATTAACTCCTTTACATTCATAAAACAATAAAAAATAGCTGTCATGAAAAAGATAATTACAATTTTGTTTTTTATTCTCTTAATTAACATCGTGTCATATGCCCAATGTTCAAACCCTGATGCAGGGGAAGATTTTTCAGTTTGCGGAAATTATGCAACTATTACAGTAACTAATGCCACAACTGGTTACTGGTCTGCATTAAGGGATGGTAATCCATATCCTTTAACAGGACTTTCGGATACAACATCCACTGTATTTGAATTTTATTTTTCTGATTTTTCGGAGCCATATGTTTCTTTTGATTTTGTGTGGAATGATGATAGTGCTCCAGGTTGTATTGCTATTGTAAATGTAGTTTTTGCTAATCCTCCTATTGCCAGTGTCGGACCGATAGAAATGGCAGAGTTATGTGGGAATGTAACAACTTTAAGTGCAGATACAACAGGAGATGTGTATTCACAGGAGATGTATTGGACTGCGCCAGGTGTGTTATGCTCATTTGATGATGAAACATTGCCTGATGCAAACGTGGAAATTGACCCTGTGCAGTTTGGTGATAGTGCGCATTTTGTAGCAGAATTTATTTGGAATGTTATTAACTATGCCTGTCATTCCACAGATACAATGTATGTAACTTTTTATCAAAGACCTGATGTTTATGCAGGTGTTGATAATGCTTTTTGTGGTTATGAAGGAGAACTAGGAGCTATATTGGATTTGCCGGAAACAGAAAATTATGAACAGGATTGTTATTGGATGGTAACATCTACTCCTATTTCGGGAGCAGCAGTTGATATTTTTCAGGCAAATGAGGACTCAACTTTTGTAACTGTTTCACATAATGGAATTTACGAATTTGTTATAAGGGAGAACAATTCTCTATTGCCAATGTGTTATGATAGAGATTCTGTGCAAATAGATTTTGTAGAAATACCTGTGATTTATGCAGGTGATGATTTTAATGCATGTGGAACTTGCACAAACCTTAATGGTATAACAGGTGGGTATAGTGGATTTTGGGCATGTGAAGGAGGCACATTTGATGTTATAACAGATTCTGAAACTGAATTTTGCTCAACCTCTTATGGTGAGCATGAACTTGTTTGGACAGAAACAAATCAAAGCACAATCACAAGTTTAATTTGTTCTTCTTCAGATACCGTAATTGTTACTTTGTTTGCAAATCCTACAGCAAATATTGTTAGCGAACCATCAGACACGTTTGTGTGTGGATTAAATACTTCTATTTTAGAAGCGGATACCCCTGGAAGCGGGATAAACGGATATTGGTATAATCAGGATCCTGTGGTAGATTATAATGATCCATTCGATTTAAATCCGACAGTTACAGTTCCAAATTATGGTTCTTATGAATTCTATTGGATTGAGGAAAATGGTCCGGCTTTAAATCCCGGCTTTTGTAATGACACTGCCGGCCCGTTTACTATTCATTTTCTTGAACAAATTGATGTAAGCGTTGGAGCTGATACTGAAGTTTATGGTTATGACTACTGGTTAAATGGTGAGATTATTACAGAGCCCGATGACGAAGTGTCGTTTTCAACTAATTGGTATTGTGTGGAATCAACAAATATTACTGATCCTGACAGTCTTATTACATATGTTCAGGTGCCAGCTTACGGAGAGTATGATTTTGTATTATTGGCTAATTATGAGAATTATTCATCATGTTTGGACAGGGATACATTAAAAGTTTCATTTATGGATCAAAGCGCAATTACATCAAATACGATTATTGTAAGTCCGTATCTTGAGGATGATTTAATAAATCTTGCAGGAGACAATGTCATGCTATCTCTTTATTCGGAGATTGAAGATAATGGTGAATATATTTTAGCAGAATTATTTCAGGAACAAATTAATGGATATAGTAACCAGGCTGTTTTTACTGATTTGCCCGATGGCGTTTATTATATTCAGTCTCAGTTTGTTTCACCTCAGGATTACTATGAATTTATGCCTAATTTGTATTTTTATGAGTCTTTTGACGCTGTTGATGCATCACCGATTGTAATGGCAGGAGGGAGTGTTTCTTCAATTAATGTAGAACATAAATTAAATCCTGTAATTTCAGGAATTAATGCTGCTTACGGTCAGGTTGGTTATGAAACCGGAAAAGGAATAATAGGGATTGAAAATGTTGTAGTGGTTTTATATGATGAGGACAATTATGAGCTGTTGGATGTGTGTATAACAAATGAAAACGGAGAATACTCATTTACAGATATTCGTAGTAATACAAATATATCTATGGCAGTAAGCAGTTTTATATTCCCTGACAGAACTGATTTTGAAGCAGAAACAGGTGAGGGGATAGATTATCATATTGATTTTGTGGTTGATGGCATAGAAGTGTGGCCTGTTGGCCATACAGGGATTGATATTTCCCCAACAGTTTTAGAAATTGAAGTTTATCCAAATCCTGCATCAAATTATATTTTAATTAATTCTGATGAGGACATTAAAGATATATCAATATATGACATAAATGGGAGGTTGGTAAAGGAGTGCAATATTGAAAATAATGCAGTTTATGTATCTGATATTGAAAGTGGAATTTATTTAGTTGAGCTGTACTTTAAAGATTCTATAGTAATAAAGAAATTTGTTAAACAATAGTACAATAGTTGCCACAATAGTTGCCATCCCTAATCATTGGACGACACATTCGTCCAATGAGCTTACGCGCATATGCCTTTGGCTAACCCTATTACCGAATGACTCATTCGTCCGATGAGATATCACGCATCAGCACTGGTGACGATATTCGTTGGATGTGTCCTGCGTGTTAGCCTTGATGACGACTGTGGTTCGTCATCAGTTTAGTAGGAAATCTGATAGAAACTAATTCATCAAAGCCTCAATCTCATCTGCTTCAATAGGGATGTTTGCACATAGGTCACAAGGCTCGGTTTCAGTTACGAGAATGTCATTTTCCAGTCTTATCCCAAAACCTTCTTCTTCGATATATATTGCAGGTTCGCAACTTAAGACTATGCCGGGTTCAAGAATCGTATCTTTTTTTCCTGTATCGTGAACATCTAAGCCAATAAAGTGAGAAACGCCATGCATATAGTACTTTTTGAATGCCGGATTATCTTCGCTTTGATTATCAATATCAGATCGTGAAAGAAGATTGAGTTTTAGTAATTGTTCTTGTATTAATATTTCGCAATCTGAGTTAAGCTCTCTAATTGTTTTGCCTTGTACAATCTTCTTTTTCATCTGCTTATGCACATCAAGAACTGCATTATAAACCTCTTTTTGTCTTTTGGTAAATTTGCCGGAAACAGGAATAGTCCTTGTGATATCGGCAGCATAATAATCTAGCTCAGCTCCAAAATCAATTAGTAGTAAATCTCCATCTTTACATTGCTCTCTGTTTGTACAGTAATGCAGAATATTATTGTTTTCTCCGGATGCAACAATTGATTGGTATGCATAATCCTGAGCTCCTCGTGTCATAAAACCTCGTATAATTTCTGCCTCTATCTGATATTCGTGTACATCTGGTTTTACGTATTTTAGAAGGTCGTTAAAGGTTTGTCCTGTAATGTCTATAGCTTTTTGGGAAACCTCAATTTCTTCTTGACTTTTCTTTAAGCGTAGCTTCATGCTTAATGGGTCTAAGTCTTGAAAATCAACAGATTGTGTTTTGTCGTTTATGGATACTAACCAATCTTGAAAGATTCTATGTTCATATTTTATTCCTCTAACATTTGATTTATGTGAAAAGTAAAGATGTTTGGCTTTTTTGATCATTTTTTTAAAAAACTCATCAAACTTATCATTGTATTCAATATTTTCGATTCCTGATATTTCTGCAGCTTCGTTTTTTGAGTATTTATGACCTATCCAAGTAATCATTTTTTGATTAGGTTCAATTATGAAAGCAAATTCATCAAAAATATCAGTATTTTTTCCTTTATAAAGTAAAATGCTTGTATCTTCTTGTTTTAGTCCTGAGAAATAAAATGTGTCTGAATTTTGACGGTATTTATAATATTGATCACCATTCTTAGGAAATTGTTCGGCAGAGAATAAAACAATAATGGATTCAGGCAAAATTTCTTTAAATAACTTTTTTCTATTATTGATGAAGAAGTTTTTATTGAAGAGATTATTCATTTTTATTATTTTTAGTGAATTACAAAGTTATGTAAATAAAATTGTAATGTGAGAGTTTATAAAGTAAAATATAATTTGTAATTTAGCAAAAAAATGAAACCATGAGTAATACAGAAACCCTAAAAAGTATTTTAAAAAATAAAAAATTTGTTTTATTGTTAATAGTTCTGAGTCTTTTTTTGATTATATTAACAGCTCTTATATCAACATATATTGTAAAAAAAAGAGCTGGATATGAATACCTTGCGGTTATAAATGAAGACTTATCGTTTAATAAAACAATATTGCTAGAAAAGCAAAATAGTATATGTAATCTTTTTGATGCGAAGGCATATGAATTACCTAAGAAATATCAAAAAATTACAGATCAAGCACATATAATAGAGTTTGAAACAAATGAACTAGTTGGTTATATAGACGAAATTATTGAAGAGATTATTGATGATTGTGGTGGAAAAGATAACGACTATACTGAGTCTATGGAAGATAAAAGTGATTTTTCCTCAGCAAATAATATATTAGAACATGATCGTGATGCCAGTGAGTTGCATAAGTATATAGTTGATTATAAAGAAATGTTACTGTTAAGTATTAATGACACATACTCGCCAAGCTATAAGTATGTGAATGAAAACTTAAATTTCTTAAATAGTCTAATCAATAATGAATACAGGATGGATCAGGAGGTTTTATATTCTGGAATGCCATCAGTTGCAACAATTAATTTATTACTTCAATTGCAAATTAAAATTAGGCTATCAGCAATTGAAACTATGCAGTATATGCTTTCCAGTTTTGAGAGTTTAGATGTTAGTATTGGTGCTATCGGTGTATATACTGGTGAGCAAAATGGGAAACTTTATACTGGTGATACTTTTGATTCTAAGATTGGCTTACTTGCGATAGATACTACAACTAGACCTGTCGTCTATGTTAGATATTCTGAACCTTTCTATGATTCTACTACAATTTCGGGATATGCTATGTATCGTTTGTTTCCTGACAAAATATATGATACTTTACCTTTTACTTCAGGTGAAGGTATCACCTTAAAAATTAATTGTACAAAATCTGGTAAATATTATTATGGAGGTTTGATTCATTACAAATCAAACAGGGGAGAAATGTGGCTGCCATTTAAGGAAGAATACATAGTTCAATAATAAAACGAAAAATAGTGAGTCAAACTAAATGTTCGTAGAAGATTGTCCAGAATTTAAAGTGTTTTCAATAACTTTCTTTAATTCTTGCACCGCCTGATTTTCTGGGATGTTTTTTACTACAGCATTTTTACCGACATAGATATGAACTTTACCTTTTGCAGCACCAACACATCCAAAATCTGCATCAGCCATTTCGCCGGGACCATTTACTATACATCCCATTACTGCAATTTTATAACCTTTAAGATGAGCAAATTCTGTTTTAACCTCTCTCATTACTTTCTCAAGATTATAATTTGTACGTCCACATCCGGGACATGAGACAAATTCAGCTTTTGTATATCTTAAACCGATGGCTTGTAAAAGATCTAGTTGTAATTGTATAGAATTTGTAATTTTTAAAGGTGTGTCTAACCAAATACCACTAGCAATATGATCAACTAAACCACTACCCGGGAAAATGCCAATTTCTGCTATTAGCTCATCAAATTCAATTGAATTACAAGAGTATTTGATAATCAGAGGTATATTCTTATTTGTTTGCCACAGTTTTTTGTAAAAGTAACGTAATTCACCTAAAGGATTTTCGGTACTGAATTCCAATACTGGACAAACATTATTTGAAAGTAAGACGTTCGTAGCTTCTTTCTTATTTATATCAAAAGTGTTGAAAACAATAAATGTTGGAGTTTCTGTGCTGATCTTGTTTTTATCTAAGTCATTAAAATTGAAAATTGGATATAAGTTTTCAGGATATTTCAGAGATTTTAAAAGTTTTGGATTTGCAATTCCAGATTTTTTAGGATTTAGTTTAGATTTGTTATTTTCATCATAATAAATAATATCAGCATCAGAATCGGGTATATTTGAAATAATGCTTACTTTCTGTTGACTAACAGGTAGTGAAGGAACTCTTGTTTCGCTTTTATATGGATTATAGGTGTTTTTCGCTTGACTTACTACTTGAAATTTAAATACTCTCTTGTCAAAGTGATTAAGTATTTTTTTAGAAAACTCAATTTCTTTTTCAGGACTTTCTGTGAGTGAAACTCTAAAAGTGTCTCCAATGCCATCGCTTAGTAAAGCTCCAATGCCTATTGCTGATTTTAAGCGGCCATCAGAGTCTGCACCTGCTTCTGTAACACCAAGGTGTTGAGGAAATACGTATGCGTTTTCCAACATTCGAGCATTTAAAAGTCTGCAAGCTTGAGTCATAATTCTGGTATCACTTGCTTTAATTGAAATAACAAGGTTGTAGAAATTTTCTGCAATAAAAATGTCTGCAAATTCTAATGCCGCTTCAACCATCCCTTCTGGTGTGTTGCCATAACGATTTAGAATCCTGTCGCTTAACGACCCGTGATTCGAGCCTATTCGAATTGCAGTTCCATTTTCTTTACATATCTTTATGAGTGGTAATATTCTATCATGAATCTTTTCTAATTCAAGATCGTATTCTTTATCTGTAAGATTTACTTCTTTAAAAGAAGCTCTTTTGTCAATATAGTTACCTGGATTTATTCTTACTTTTTCAACAATTTTAGCAGCTTCTTCAGCAATAACAGGATTAAAATGTACATCTGCAATTAATGGATTTTTATATCCTTCGGTATGTAATCTTTTCTTTATTTCTTTAAGACTTTCAACATCTAATATTCTTGGCGTAGCTATGCGAACAAAGTCTGATCCTGCATCAAATATTGCTTTAGACTGTTTAACACTTGCTTCTATATTTGTAGCAGGGACATTTGTCATGCTTTGAAGGCGAATAGGGTTTAATCCTCCTACAGCAATATCTCCGACTTTTACTATTCGTGTAGGAAATCTTTCATAATTGTGGATGTCAATACAGTATTTATTTGGGAAATTACTCATATCGTTAATTTTATTTAACAAAGATAAGTAGAGATATCCAAAAAAGAAAACCTATTCAGACATTATAAATGGTAAAGAGTATAAGTTGTTTTTTGATTTAATAGAAATATAATACATTCCCGGTTTTACTAGTTTGACAATTTTAGAAATTGGGAGCAGGTTTTGACCTTCTAATAAATCAAAAGAATGTTGTCCAACTTGTTCACCAAGAACATTATAAGCTTTAATACTTAAAGTTTTTTTAGAATCGCTTTTAAAAATAATATTAGAATTTGCATTACCAGGGTTTGGATAAATACTTATTTCATCTGCAATAAAAGATTTGTTGATTTTATTAAAACTTGAACTATAGTTTATTTTCCATCCTTCTCCAAGAGAGCTGTTAGATCCGGCGAAAAATCTTACAATAGCAGTGTCGGCATTTACTTGTAAGATGTTAGTAGGAATATTATCGTGATTATAGGATTCGACTAGATTATCGCTTTTAACAGAGTTTTTATAGATATTAACAAAATCAATACCTTCACTAAGGTTAAAATATTCAAAATCGATGTAAATTTCGTTAGTGTTTTCTGGTTGTATATACCATGAGCATAAAGTAGCTTCATTATATTGACATGATTTACTCCCATCATCAAAACTTCCTGTAGGTTGAGTATAAATGCTATTTGCATTACATGTTTTTGTTTTATAATTTATAGCCCAACCATCTGCATTAAGGTTATCATCAGAGATAAACTCAATTGTCATTTTTCCGGATGTTGCTTCATATTCAATGTCTTCTGGGATGTTATTAACATCAAAGGTTTCTAAAAGGATATTTTCTTCTGGGGTTCCATCCCATAATTTAAGATAATCACCTTGGGCAAGTTCAAATTTTGTGAATTCTAAAGCTATAATTTGTCTGCATTCTGGTTCAATAATGTAGGTGCAATTTGAGTTGTTTTGATAATTTTCATATGAACTTCCATCATCAAAAGAACCACTTACTCCATTTATGAATGTTTGATCATTACAGTAAATAGGATATGTTGTATCTGGAAAGATATCAATAATTGCTTGTTGCCATTGATTATAATTGTCTTCTGTACTTCCCGGTGTTGCAGTAGTTCCAAGTGCGTCTAATGTATAAAATCCATTTCCATAACCTCCCCATCCCCAATTCATGTGGAAATAATCTTCATCCTGATATCCATCGCAATTCCAGGCGTGTCCTGCTTCGTCTGAAAAACCGGCATAAACTACTGGTTTTTTTGCGTCAATTTGTTCTCTTAATAGATTTTTCCAATCTTCTTCATTAAAATCATATTTATATAAGAGGTTAATATTTCCATCATATTGAAAATAGTTTAATAAAGCAAGGGCAACATTATCTAATGAGGCACCAGATCCTTGAGGAGACCATTGCATTTTTACTGCTACACCAGCGTGAAAACACGTTTTTGCTAATTCGTCGTTTGGTTGTTGGCCTACATTTGGCATTGAGTACCAATCATAAATATTTTCGCTAAAATTTACAGTATAATCTTCATAACCACCATTATCCCATGAATGATGTGTATATGTGCCCGTACCAATTTGTGGCCAATTGTAATATTTCATTATTTGTAACATTGCAATAGCAGAACATCCAACAGGACAATGACCGCCGTAACCGGTAGGTGTTCCTGTATCTTCAGGACACATAGCATTGTATGGCATGCTCTGATTCCATTCAATTAATCCAAGTAAGCCTTCTACAGTTGTTTTGGCTTTAAATTCTTGATTAGATTTAAATTTAGATAATTCTTGCCATTCTTTTTTTATGTCTTCTGATATAATTAATTTACTTTGTCTTGCTTCTGAATTCATCAATTCATAATAGTTCAATAAATATTGTTGGGAAGGGGAGATATTGTCAATGTTGAATTCTGATTCAAATGAATATGCTAAAATTGGCTTTACATTATCGTTTGAGGATACAATTATAAATCCTTCATCATTATTTACATTGAAAATATACAGAAAACTCGACTCGTCTATCGAAGGATCCTGAATACAGGACAAGCTTATTTCTTCAAATTTAATATTTTTGTTTTCAGAAAGACTATTTACAGATTGGAAATAGTAGTTTGTAGCTACTTTTATGGCTAAATCTTTTGGTATATCTTCACTAAAAACAAAAGATGCAGTTATAAGGGAAAGTATAATTAGAAGGGCTTTTTTCATACGTCGAATAAATTTATTTATTACACAAATATAAACATTAATAAAGAGAAATTCATTTCTTTTACTTTAAACATAAAAATATTGCTTAAATGAATACAGTAGATTGGATTGGGTTTGTTGGAGTTTTTCAAATACTCTTAGCGTTTATACTGAATTTATTCTGTAAATTGGATAGAAATGATTTAGCTTTTATTTTACTGAATCTAATTGGAGCAGGCTTGGCTTGTTTAGCTTCTGTTTTTATGAAATATTGGCCATTTATTATTAATTATCCCCCGCTCACTCGATTTGCAACCAAAGCGATAGCGAGCTCACTTCGGCTTGGCCATTGCATCGTAGTGGAGCTAAATCCGAGCTAGCTAGTTAGCTTGTGAATAACTATCTTTTGGCGTGTATGTGTTTTGGTGATTGAGTGCAGCCGAAGTCCAAAACACATGGATGACTAAAGACACATTTGGTGAGAATAGAACAGTTGTTACACAATCTACTATAATAATCTATGTTTGCATGATATTTATATGCCAAATGCAAGAACCACAATAAAAAAAACAAAAAACTTTCAATTTGTTTGGGAATATAAAAACTTGTTTATATCTTTATGAAAGTTATTTGTATATAATGGGGGGGGCAAAGTCGTATTTATAATTCTGATAGTATAAAACAAAGTGCGTAAAGTGGTGACCCATAGAGTATTTTTAGAGGAGGAGTGAAGAAAACAGGCGTTAAATTATAAGGAAATATTGATAAATATTTAAGATATGAAAAAAAAAATCAATACTAATAATTGGGATGATTCTTTTTACAAATGTATTTTGTACAGCACAGGTAGAATCGTTTACAAGATATTACAACCTTAACCCGGATTGGGTTGGTAACTATTTTGAACAAAAAACACATACTCCGATCTGAAAACAAATTTTGATGTAAATATTTATAATATTGCAGGTCAAATGGTTTATTGCATAAAGAATAATGCTGAGGCATGCAAATTTAGTGTTGTAGATCTCCCGCAAGGTATATATATGATTAAAATAATGAGTGAGAATAAGGTTTACACAGGTAAACTAAGTGTTAAACATTAGAAACCCAAAATATGAAAACCAACAAACTAATTTTAACGACAATAATACTAACTTTTAGTTTATTAAGTTTTCCCCAACAATCCATAGTATTCGAAAAAACCTACCGTACCGTAACTCCCGACACAGTAATTATGGCACAAACCGGAGCTCAAACTTCCGATGGTGGTTATTTACTTGGCGGTTATGTAGCTTATGGAATGTACATGTCCCAAATGATGTTTTTTAAGA
>CAYUWD010000110.1:0-12576 GCA_964448235.1 uncultured Bacteroidales bacterium
AGTAAAGACAAAATTCTTAAAATTATGTCTGGAGAATAAAATTACAAAAAAACATATTATACACTCCTTAAATTATTTTCTCTTTTTTTATACATCGCAAAACCTTGTAAATAGGTAAAAAAGATTACTTTTTTATATGCAAAACCTCATTTTGTAAAAACAGGTTAGTGGCAACCCCTCCTAAAAGTTATCGTTTTAATAGAGAAAATTAATAAATAATCATTTAGTATTCAATTATGAAAAAGAAATTATTAACATCCATTATTACAATTGCTTCTCTATTTATTGGAACTATAAATGCCCAAACAATTAATATAGAAGAAGCTAAAGATATTGCTCAAAAAGTTTTTGCTGAAGTACATTCAACAAACACAAAATCTGTTAATTTAAATGAAATTTATTTTGTAAAAAACGTAAACTCTCAACCTGTCGCATATATATTTAATGAAAATAATGGAGGTTTTGTAATTGTGTCTGGTGAAGAAAGAACAATTCCTGTATTAGCATACTCACATGAAGGAACAATTGACCTTAACGAATCAAACTGGCCAGAGAACTTTGCTTACTGGATGCAAACATATTTTGATCAAATCAAATATATCAGAGAAAATGATTTGCCTGCCAGTATAGAAGCTGTTGAGTATAGAAATAAAATCGAAAATGGTCTGGATTTAGGGATAAGACCTGCAAAAGATGTTGCTCCATTAATGTCAACTATCTGGAATCAGGGTTGCGGATATAATGCAGATTGTCCGGCAGATGCGTCAGGTCCTTGTGGACATGTTTACACAGGATGTGTTGCCACAGCTATGGCACAAGTAATTAGATATATGGAACACCCTGTTCATGGTGTTGGAGATGAATGCTATACTCATTATGTTTATGGAGAACAATGCGCTGATTATTCTGCAGCAACTTACGATTATGCAAGTATGCCTAACGGTAGTGGTAATGCCGAAGTTGCCGAACTGATGTTCCACTGTGGCGTTTCCGTCAGCATGAATTATTCGCCAACAGGATCAGGATCATACTCATATAAAGTGCCAAGAGCTTTAAATAACCATTTCGATTATAAAAACGCAATTATACTATCTAAAAACTCTTATGACCCTGCAGTTTGGTGTTCTATTCTAATAAACGAAATAGATAACTCAAGACCTATGTATTATTCCGGTAGTGGATCCGGTGGACATGCATTTGTTGTTGATGGCTATCAGGGCACGGATTATTTCCACTTTAACTGGGGATGGGGAGGTTCATATAACGGACATTTCTATCTGGATGACCTTACTCCGGGAAGTGCTGATTACACAAATAGCCAACAAGCTGTTGTAGGTGCGATCCCATCAACATTATTTACTGATCTTGATTTTACAGGAGCATTGGAGCTTTCTTGTGCTACACCAGTTAGTCAGGATTTATCAACAGGAAACGACTATATAAACTACTATAACTCACCTTATCCTGCATGTCCCGGAAAAGAATTAACATATTATTTTACAACTACATTACCAGGTAGAATTAGAATTAAAACAACAAATATTTCTGATGGTGATTTGAGAATATTTTTACTCTCCCACCCTCATCAGGATTCTCTTATTTCTTCTGCAACGAACGATTTAATCATTGATGATACAGATGCCGGAACTTACTACATTTCTATAGAAAGCACTTCGGCTTTGGAACCTACATTTGATATTGAAGTTATTTGCCCTACTATTGATGCCGAACTGATTTTTACATATGGACAAGTAAATCCTCAATATCTTACAGATTTACAAACAAATGTTATGGCATCATCAAACGTAAAGAACATTGGTAATACTACTGCAGCGGCAAATACTATTAACTACTATCTGTCTACTGACAATGCATATGATTTTGGTGTAGATACATATCTTGGAAATGATGTAATTCCTGAACTCACACCCGGATCGTCAACAAATATAATTACCAATCTAACCATGCCGGCAGGATTAATACCAGGCCCTGCTTATATAGTTTTTGTAGCAGATGAGTCTAATATTGTTCCGGAAGCTGATGATCAGAATGAATACTTTGCCTGGGCAGAAGTTCCAAATCCGGGATTATTAGATTGTTCTTCATCTGTAAGCTTAACTGATGGTGTGTGGTACTACGACAATACAGAGCTAAATGGTGTAAATAATGTTGAAGAACATGGGGGTGCATGGGATCAAACAGCGCCTGAAATCGTTCATAGCTTTATTTCCCCTTACGACGGAATGGCAACTATATCTTTCACCGAAAAAGTTGCTGGTGAAATGCACTGTATGGTTTACCCAATATGCAACGAAAACACTTGGCTTGCTTCGACATGGTTTGCTGAACTAACAGATACGCTGGCAACTGAGAACTTTTATGTTACAGCTGGGACTGAGTATTTTGTTGTTGTAGATTCAAAATTACCAATTCAAGGTGAATATGGTGTTAAAATTGACTTGCCTGAAGAATGTCCAAATATTGATGTAAACGTATGGGGTGAACTGGAACTATGTGATGGAGACTGGTATCCAAATTTTGATGCTCAGTGGGGATATTCAAATTATCAATGGTATAAAGATGGTTTAGCCTTGGAAGGTGAAACCTGGAATGGATACAATCCTTCACAACCCGGTGATTATTATGTTATGATAAGTGAAAACGGATGTGATGCAAGTTCAGACACATTTACTGTTACTATGAGCTTTCCTCCTGATACTGCTACAATAGTAAGTCTTGGACCAATTGAATTCTGTAATGGTGGTAGTGTTGATCTTCAACTCGATAATGTAATTTCATATCCTTATCAATGGGCAAAAGACGGCGAGTTAATTACCGGAGAAACAAGTAGTACTTTAACAGTAACAGAAAGTGGTAATTACTCACTATTTACAACAAATGCCTCATGCTCTGTTGAGTCAGATACAATTATTCAGGTTCTTGTTAACAATAATCCTACAGATATTGGCGAACAATCTCCACTACCTTCAGATAGTATAGATTTCTTTTTTACTTTCAACGAAGATAATTACGATAAAATAAATAATTATAATTTCTCTTGCTTGGATTTTATTCCTGCTGATGACAGGGATGGAAATTTCTGGCAGGCAAGAGATTTCTCAACAGGTGATTATTTTGGATATGCTTCTCATTATGCAGAAATACCAGATGAGTTTACTATTAGCCTGTGGTTTAACACCACTACTACTGAAGGAGGTATGATGGCTTCATTCCTAAACAGTCCTTGGAGTGGTGCCAGCCAGGATGCTGTCCTTTACATGTCGGATGACGGAAAACTACATTTTTATATGAGCAATGGCGGTACTCCTGAAGAATTGGTAAGTACAAATGCATACAATGACGGAAACTGGCATAATGTTCTGATTGTACATGGTTTTGGCGTACTTATGGAAATAGATGAATCTGCTGAATTTATTTCAGTTGCAACTGAAGTAAGCCATTCTACATTTGATGGTTATTGGACTTTTGCAGGAAAGTTTTTACCTGCTGATGTTCTAGATATGCCAACATCATTGTTCTATGATGGAATGCTTGATGATATTATGGTAATTCGTGAGGCAAAATATGGAATAAGAAATTACCTTAATGCAGATCCTGAATTAAATGTTGAAATTACATCAGGAACAGATACATATTGTAATAATACTATAGCATATTTTACAATTGAAAATGCTGAAAACGGCATAGAGTATCAGCTTTGGAATAATACAACATCTACATTTTATCCAATTACAGAAACAGGCAATGGAAACGATCTGGTTTTAGGTGGTGAACTAATAACTGAGACTTCCGAATTTATGTTCTTAGCTACTAATCCTGTTACATTATGCGAAACATGGTTAGATACAACAATAACAATTACTATTCATCCTTTAATTACTCCAACAATATCAATAGTTTCAGATGGTATTGACCCTATTTGTGAGGGAACAACAATCACATTTGATGCAACAATTAGTGATGCCGGAGTAAATCCAACTATAGAATGGTATTATAATGATATTCCACAAGGTGTGAACGCTGACAGCTTTAGTTTTTCGGGATTTACAGATACTGACACTGTTTATGCTGTAGTTTGGAGCGATTATATCTGCCCCGACCCTGATTCTGTAATCTCTAACGAAATTGTTCATACAGTTTTACCAAATACTACACCAGCTGTTTCTATAGTTAACACACCTGTTGGAACAGCATGTGCCGGTCAGACAATTACATTTGTCGCAACAGCTACTGATTGCGGATCTAGCCCGTCATACCAATGGTATCGCGAAGGTACGCCTATCGGAACCGATTCTGACACTTATGCAGCAGACGACTTTGCTGATGGAGAAGAAGTCTATGTTATTGTAACATCTGATTATGATTGCTCAACATCTCCAACTGCCGAATCAAATCATATTACTACAGATGTATCAACTCCACCTGAAGCAAATTACACAATTCTAAGTGGAGGCTATTGTACTTCTGAGGAAGTTTGCTTCGAATATTCAGGAGAAACAACAGGATTAGATCATGTTGAATGGGATGTTACAGATGGTGGTCCATCAACTTTATTTACTGGTGTGGGGTCTCATTGCTACACCCCGAGCGGAAGTTATATACAAATTGCTGTAACAGCATACGATGCTAACGGCTGCAGTGATACTGCACTATTTGTAAATCCTCTATTATCTCCTAGCATTACACCTTCAGTGACAATTAGCACAGATGAGCTTGCAAATTATTGCCAGTATTATAACACATTTGTTTTCGAAGCCAATGCTATAAATTGTGGCTTTGATCCTACATATGCATGGTATAGAAACGGATTCCTACAAGGTATATACTCAAATACATACACTACAACTTTAGCAGACAATGATGAAATTTATTGTATAGTAACAAACAGTGTTTCCTGTGCTACATCAAGTACAGCTGAATCAAATCATATAATTGTTAATGTTTTACCTGCTCCTACAGTATCAATGAGTGTAACTCCGACTACATGTATGAATGAAGAGATATGTTTTGAATACGATGAATCAATGGCAGATATAGCAAACATTGACTGGATTGTCCGTGAAAATTGGATTGAAACACATACATTTACAGGACAGGGATCTCATTGCATTACACCAACAGATGAAGATGTCGAAATCGTTATTTTTGTTACCGGCACAAACGGATGCTACGATACATTGGGAACATTTATCAATCTTAATGCATCCCCAGTTAGCACAATTCCTGATACACTTTATAGATGTGAAGATATGTGGTTTTATGTTTCTGAAACTCCAGGATATGCTGATTATGAATGGTCAAATGGCGACGAAGACAATATTTTAACCACTACAGAAGAAGGCACATATTACTTAACAATTACAGATATTAATACTTGTGAAACTGTAGATTCAGTAGTACTTTTATATTATCCTGGTGAAGATATTGACCTTGTTTCTGACACAACAATTTGTATGGGAGAAACTGTTATTTTAGAATTTAACAACTCGTATGTCTACGATAATATTATCTGGTCGGATGGTCATACAGGTACAGTATGGAACGAAGACACTCCTGAAATTGGATATGAGGGACATAACCCGCAGTTCATTTATGTTGAAGCCTATACCGAACACTGCACATTTGAGGACACAATTTTTATTCATTACGACATTTGTGAGAACCTGATTACCAACAAGATAGACAACATTAGTATTTATCCAAATCCTGCTTCAGATTATGTTGTAATTGACTCAGATATGCAAATTGATAATATTATGATATACGATATTACAGGAAAAGCTGTATTTGAAACAATTCCAACAGTAAGTACTTTAAGAGTTGATGTTAAAAACTGGCCAGATGCCGCATATTATATTCAGATAATAACAAAACAAGGAGAGGTGATAAAGTCCGGATTTATAAAGATATAAAACGAGTCCGGCAGTTTTGTTCGTACAGCCGAATGCATCCCAGCGTTCGGCTGTTTTTGTGTTTTCGAATCCGATAGCTCCTAAAATCTAAAAACCAGAAAAAATATTCAATTCGCCGCAGCGAAAAGCTTCAATATCCAATAACAGTGAACTGAGAATTACGTTTAACAGCAAACTTACAACCGTCACCAGTCATCGGTCATCAAACATTTTCTCTTCCACCTCCAAAATATCGTATCGACTCATCCCTAACCAACATTCCTTAATGGCAATTTCTCGAAGTTTAATCCAATACATTTCATTATCAAGACCATATTGCTTTACAAGATTTGACACAATTTTTTCTATTTTTACAACAATTTCCGGTTTTAGACTAAATAAAATTTCACGTTCATTATAACGAACCCTAACTGCCGGCATTAAACCGTGTGTTGTATCAACTTTTATTGTACCATAACCAATTGTTGAACCAGTACCAACTTGCAAACCATCATTAAAACAACTAAGAGGAGGATTATGCCCAGCATAAGAAATAATTTCTATTTCATCTAATCCTGCGTGTAAATACTCTAAAATTCTAAGTCCGGTTTTTGCTCCAAGAACAGAATATACACCCATATGTGAATGAAACTCTGACGTAAGCGCCACAAGACGGAACTCCGTATAACCATACAAATCTATTATTGTGTCAACATATTCCTCTACATCGCTATATATCATATAACCACTTGTTGGAACCTCATTATACACAACACCTTGGTATGGTTTATCAAAATTTAATACTCCAGTTGCCAGAACATCAAAATAATTTTCAGCATGTGGAGTAATTTTTCTAACATAATCCATAACAACAGTTTCTGTAAACATACTTGGGAACAACAAATAAAATGGAATCATATCCTCTTGATAATACAACTTCGATTGAGTTGCAGAATCTACCAAAAATGTTTTATAAATTAAATTAGCATATTTAGAATTCATTTCAGAACAAACTTCACTAAAGTCAACACTATATTTAATATTGGACGATGAAATTATTTTTACAGGAACTTTTAATTTCAAAAGACTCGAAAAAGCTTCTATATCCTGTTCATAATTATATCCTTGGGGTTGTTTTTCATAATCAGAATACCACAATACTGTTTCAATTTTTGAAATTATATTTGGATGTTTTTCTCCTAGAGCTGCAATATTTGTTAAAGGGCCCAGAGCAATTATTATTGTACGTTTTGATTCAGATTCTATTGATTTCTTTAAAATATCAATAGAATTCGGGAATTTAACTTCTAATACATTAGGGAAAAGGCTATCCCATATTTCGATTATATATTTATCGTTCGTGGAAGAAATACTATTTCTTTTTATCCCCTCAGCAACAGGAATCCCCTCATGATGGAATTCACAACATACATTATTAATATAGTTAGCAGAAATATCAGGTGAAAGGACTCCATCAACAGTGGTAATCGCATTAATATTAAAATCTCTTGAAGACATAAAATATATTAATGCTCTTAGATCGTCAATACTCCCATCAGTATCAATTATTATATTATACTTTGCTCTTTTATGAGCATAACTCTCAACATAACAAAATGTAAAAGACAAAATAATCAAATAATAAATTAGTTTTTTCATTTTTACAACTTTAAAAAGCACAAAATAATATCATTCAATTTCTTCGTAATCTATATATTCTCCTTTGTCTATATCTGTATCTGATTTTTTTTCTTCAGGAATATAATCAATATTAATATCTCCTTGTTTTTGCTTTTTCGTTTTTTTTGTATTTTGCTTTTTGTCAAAATCTGGATTCATTTGATTAGCAAGTCTTTTAAACCACAGCTTTAATAAGCATGGAAAAACATATCTAAATAATAAATATCCGAAAATATATATTATTAGAATTGCAAATAAAAACTCTATAAACCACATAACAAATTAATAAAACATCATCGTTAAATACACCAATGTCAGGCCAATTAAGAAACCTGCATATATCTGCCAAGAGGAATGTCTTTTTAAATATAATCTTGAAGACCCGACCAATCCACTAACAATAATAATAATAAATCCGATAAATAAAACATTAAGATTGCTATTAATTCCAATATAAATAACAAATCCTAATAGACCACCTAAAGCAGATAAATGCAAACTTATTTTCCAAAATACAGTAATAACAGTTAAGATTACTAGAACAACTATTGAAGAAAAAATGACTTTAAGTAATATTTGCGGCATATTAATTCTCTGCATAAAATAATACGCTAAAGCATATATTATTACAGAACTTATTAAAGGTAACAATCTTTCTTTTCTTACATCAATTTCAAGTTTAGAAATTATCCTAAAATAGTATAAAACAGGTATAAATAATGCAGGTAAAACAAAAGTGAGAATAAAAAAAATTGAATATATTGTATCTCTAATTTCGGAATTAACAACACTTAAATAATGTCCAGAACTAAATAAAATTACAACTGCAACACTAGCCATTAATAGTGGATGAAAAGCATAACTAACAATCTGTGCAAATAGTTTATATAATTTAGAACCTTGCATTTACAATTCCTTTCTCAATCTGGCTACCGGAATATCAAGTTGTTCTCTATATTTTGCAATAGTACGTCTAGCAATTTGATATCCTTTTGATTTTAATATTTCAGCCAATTTATCATCTGTCAAAGGCTTAGATTTGTTTTCCTCAATAACACAATTTTTAAGAATTTGTTTTATTTCTCTAGTTGACACTTCCTCTCCAGATTCTGTTTGCATTCCTTCGCTAAAAAAATGCTTCAAAAGATAATTGCCATACGGAGTAGCAACATATTTACTATTTGCAACTCTCGATATTGTTGAGATATCAAGACCTGTGATTTCTGCTATATCTTTTAATATCATAGGTTTCAAATCTGTTTCATCTCCTGTTAAAAAGAACTTTTTTTGAAATTCTGCAATTGCATTCATACTAAACAAAAGAGTATTTTGTCGTTGCACAATAGCATCAATAAACCATTTTGCAGAATCTAGTTTTTGCTTAATAAAAACCATTGCTTCTTTATCGGATTTGCTTGCATTTTTATTTTTTGCATAAGCTTCCATCATTTGAGAAAAATTCTTGCTAATTTTCAATTCAGGAGCATTTCTCGAATTAAGACTAATTTCTATTTTACCATCAGTAATATCAAGAATAAAATCAGGAATTATCGACTGCACTGACCTTGTTTGAGGTTCACCAAAAGAACTACCTGGTTTCGGATTTAGTTTTAAAACAACTTCAATAGCAGCTTTTAGTTTAACCTCATCAATTCCACATTTAGACATTATTTTGTTATAATGTTTTTTGGTAAATTCTTCAAAACATTCAGCAATGATTTTTTTTGCCATCAAGACATCGTCATTAACGATTTCTTTTCTTTCGAGTTGTAACATAAGACATTCCTGAAGATTTTGTGCACCTACACCAGCAGGATCCAAATCCTGAACAATTTCTAATACCTGGCTTAATTCATTTTCGTTAACTTCAAGATTTTGTGAAAATGCAATATCATCAACAATTGCATCAAGTTCTCTACGCAAATATCCATCTTCATCAATATTTCCAATTAAAAATGCAGCAAGCATTTTTTCTCTATCATTTACAGCTTTTAAAACTAATTGATCGCTCAAATGTTCATGAAAAGATTTTGATGAAGAATATGGAATATCTCTTTGTTCATCATCTTTAGAAGTATTGTTAACACTTAATTTATAGGATGGGATTTCATCATCGTCATTTAAATAGTCTTCAATAGAAAACTCATCATCATCATTTTGACTATCATCATTTTCTTGCATATCATCAACAGAATATTCATCATCCTGATTAGCCCCTTCATCTAAAGCAGGATTTTCCTCCAGCTCTTTTTTTATCCTCTGCTCCAATTGCAAAGTTGGCAACTCAAGCAATTTTATCATTTGAATTTGCTGAGGAGACAATTTTTGCAAAAGTTTTTGCTGTAAATTCTGTTTCAACATATTTTTAATCTCTTATATCTCAAAAATACAAAATTTTTACTAAATACTACTATTAAAACTCTGCATTTTTTGGAGTGCGTGGAAAAGGTATAACATCGCGGATATTGCTCATACCTGTTACAAATAAAATCAATCTTTCAAAGCCTAATCCAAATCCACTATGAGGAACTGTACCATATTTACGAGTTTCAATAAACCACCACATCTCTTCCTGTGGAATATTCATTTCATTTATTCGAGTTAAGAGCTTATCATAGTTTTCTTCACGCTGAGAACCTCCAATAATTTCTCCAATTTGTGGGAAAAGCACATCCATTGCTCTAACAGTTTTCCCATCATCATTTTGTTTCATATAAAATGCCTTTATATCTTTTGGATAATCAATTAATATAACCGGCTTTTTATAATGCTTCTCAACTAAATAACGTTCATGTTCACTTTGAAGATCAACCCCCCATTTATCAATTGGATATAAAAATTTTCCTTTTTTATTAGGTTTTGAATTTCTAAGTACTTCGTATGCTTCTGTATATGTTAATCTTTCAAATTTATTTTTTACAATAAACTCCAAACGTTCAATTAATTCCATTTCATCACGTTCGTTTTGTGGTTTTTGTTTTTGTTCATCAAAACGACGTTTATTAAGAAATTCTAAGTCTTCTCGACAATTATCCAATGCATATTTGACTAAATACTGAAGCATTTCCTCAGCAAGATCCATATTATCATTAATATCATAAAATGCCATTTCGGGTTCAATCATCCAGAATTCAGCAAGATGGCGAGCTGTATTTGAATTTTCTGCACGAAAAGTTGGTCCAAAAGTATAAACTTCGGAAAGTGCCAATGCAGCAAGCTCTGCCTCAAGTTGTCCAGAAACTGTTAAGTTTGTTTGTTTTCCAAAAAAGTCCTGCGAATAATCAATTTTATTCTTTTCAATTTTTGGTAAATCTTCAAGATTTAATGTAGTTACATGAAACATTTCTCCAGCACCTTCAGCATCAGATCCAGTAATTATTGGAGAATGAATATTATAAAACCCCTTATCATTAAAAAATTTATGAATCGCATAAGTCATTGCATGACGAATACGAAACACTGCTCCAAATGTATTGGTTCTAAACCTAAGATGTGCAATTTCGCGTAAAAATTCAAGACTATGACGTTTTGGTTGTAATGGATACTCATCAGGATTTGCCTGACCTAAAATTTCCAGATTTAAACTATGTAACTCTGTACTTTGACCACTTCCCATTGACTCAACAGTATTTCCAGTAACAGCAATTGAAGCTCCTGTATGAATTTTTGCAAGAATCTCTTCAACTTCAGGATTAACATCTACAACAATCTGAAGATTATTTATTGTAGAACCATCATTAAGTGCAATAAAACATACATTTTTACTTACACGTTTGGTTCTTACCCAACCCATTACAAGGATTTCTTTTCCATAGTCCTCTGGTTTAAGGACATCAACAATTTTTACCCTTTTCATTTTGAAAATATTTAGTTTGCAAAAATAGAAAAAAAGAATGATGAAACAAAGAAGCAAAATTACAACTTTATATAATCACAATTTTAAAAAAAATCGGTCACAGCTTTATTCCGTGTAAATCAAGAATCCCGAATCCACGGTCAGATTAGCTGTAAGCCAAATTTTATAATTTTGTTTTTATTTTATTCATTTGTAAAGCCAATGTGTAAATTTGGCGATGTTTGGAAATGCGACTGCCTTTCTTTTACCTATATACCCCGCATGGTATATAATTAGGTGTGGTTAACTACTGGTGGTTGCTCTCAACATATACTGTTAATGTAAAAGAATTAAATAAAAATGGGATTAAGAGTTCGTTCTTGTAAATGTTAGTAGAGGATTTAACAATTAACTCTTGACATAAAGATCATTATCAGAATATCTGCTATTCAGAGTTATAGATTCGTTAATAAATTATCTTGTCAATACCATCTTTTTAGATTCAATTGTTTTCCCATCTGCAACTAGATAATAGGTATAATTACCAGAACTAAGGTCATGGGCATAAACTATCAACTCGCCGTAGCCTCTGTCTGTGATATCAACCTGTTTTAGAATATTACCCAGATTGTCTATAAAGACTATTTTTGCAGATTCTATATTTTCAGGAATTTGAAAACTGATGGTTGTTTGTTCTTTAAAAGGATTAGGTACATTTTGGTTAAGGACTATCGCTTTTGAATTTTCAAGTGTAACTTCCTGACTAAATAACGGTTCATTTGTATTTTTCATCTGTACATCACCGAGATCGCCATATAGAAATTGCTCTATATTATCTATACTAGTTTCCAAATCGTTAAGTCTTTGGTTTAAGCTGTCGTTTATGTACTTGAGGTCTTTGACGGACTCTATTAAAACAGGAACAAGACTGCTGTAATCAATGTAAAGATATCCGTTAACGTCATTGCTTACAACTTCCGGAAATACCTGCTGAACGTCCTGTGTAATAAGACCAAGATGCGTACCATCAGATAGATTACGATTAGGATTATTTATTGTATCCCAACTGAAACTTACCCCCTGGAGTGTCATCGTTTTTGTAAGTGCATCCTCAATGTTTACTATATCTGTTTTCATATTGATATCTGA
>CAYUWD010000111.1:0-12204 GCA_964448235.1 uncultured Bacteroidales bacterium
GAATAAGGTCTTCATACAATTTTTGATAAGGCATAAAATTTACTCCACCATGAACAAACAACTCCAAATTTGGCCAAACCTCAAGAATATTAGATTTACCTGTATAATCTAAAATCTTATGAATAAGAACCAATAACCATGAAGGAACTCCTACAAGATTAGTAACATTTTTATTTGTTGTTGTTTTAACAATCTTATCTAGCTTTTCATCCCAATCTTCAAGCAAAGATATTTCTTCGTTTGGTACACGTCGAAAATAAGTCCAGAAAGGAAGGTTTTTAATTAAAACAGCTGACAAATCTCCGGAATATGAGTTTTCACTATTCTCATTTATGTTAGTACTACCTCCAATAGCAAGACTTTTACCATCAAACACACCACTCTCAGGATATTTATCAGCATAAATCATAATAATATCCTTACCACTTTTAAAGTGGCAATTATCTAATGATTCTTTGCTAATAGGGATATATTTACTTCGACCAGCTGTTGTTCCACTAGATTTAGCAAACCATTTAATTTCTGTAGGCCATATTGTATTTTGTTCTCCATTCATTACCTTCTCAATGTATGGTTTAAAAGAAGAGTAATCAAAGATTGGTATCTTGTCTGCAAAATCCCTATAGTTTTTTATATTGCAAAATCCATATTTTTTACCAAATTCTGTATTCTTAGCGAAATTTATCAAGTCATTTAGACAATTATCTTGGATTTCTATAGGATTTTTACGAAAATAATCAATTTGAGACAATCGATTATAATTCATTAAATTTACTATTGAATTTATTAGTGACATAATAAACAAATAAACAAAAAAAAACCTATTTTAGCAAAAAAAATAGTAATGAATATATTAGATATAGGCATAACAATAACAATTTGTTTTTTTGGATATAAAGGGTTTAAGAATGGATTAATAAAAGAGCTAGGAAGTTTGTTAGCTCTAATTGCAGGAATATTTTTAGCAATTAGGTTTTCAGAATTGATTTATTCTTTTGTTGAAAATAAAACAAACATAAACACAGAATATATTCCTGTAATTTCATTTGCAATAATTTTTATTGGTGTTGTAATCTTAGTACTAGTTTTATCCAAAACATTAGATAGATTTATTAAAGTAATTAAGCTTCAATGGTTAAATAAATTAGCGGGTATAGTATTTTCATTACTAAAAACATCGCTTATTATGGGTGGGTTATTGTTTTTAATTATTCAAACAAATGAGAAAACAGATATTGTTAAATCTTCGATTTTTGATGATTCGATTTTAGTAGATGTTTTAATTAACATTTTTGAGTTTTCATTTCCATATATAAAAAACATTACTATTTAACGATAGGAACAGAAATAACGCGCTTGAATAAAATAATTTAATTTATTTGTAGTTTACAGAATCTTTTGTATTTTTGCGGTGCTTTTTGGGTGTTAAGATGCCGGGGGACCAATAAAGTCCCCTGTTTTATTAAATATATATGATAGGAAAAGATCAAATATCTGAAATATGTAAAACGGCTTTGTCTGAAAGTCAGTTTCTTGTTGAAATAAAGGTCAATAAGGCGAATGACATATTTGTATATATTGATGATTATAATGGATTAACAATAGAAGAGTGTAAAAGAATAAGTCGCTTAATTGAATCTCAGTTTGACAGAGATGAGGAAGATTTTTCTCTTGAAGTGAGTTCTCCAGGTTTATCAAAATCATTTAAAGTTGATGAACAATATAAAAAAGCATTAAATACAGAAATAGAAGTTTTATTAACAGATGGAGAAAAAATAAGAGGTATTTTAACTAATATTAATGATGAGAACAACTCAATCGAAATATTAAAAATCAAAAAAGTTAAAATAGATAATAAGAAGCAGAATATTGAAGAAAAACATATAATTTTAAAGAGAGATATTAAAACAACAAAAAGTGTAATAATCTTTAGTAAAAAAAATAAAGAATAAATTATGGAATTTCATAATAATCTTATAGACACCTTTGCGGAATTTAAAGAGTTAAAGAGTATTGATCGTCCAACAATGATTGGGGTTCTTAAAGATGTTTTTACATCTACATTAACAAAATTATTTGGGGAAGACAGCAAATTTGATGTTATTATAAATGATGCTAAAGGAGATGTTGAGATTTGGCGATATCGAATGGTAGTTGAAGACAATGAGTTTTCTGATGAATATACTCAAATTCCATTGACAGAAGCAAGAAAATTTGATGAAGATTTCGAAGCTGGAGAAGAATACTCTGATGAAATTAAACTTGAAGATTTTGGCAGGCGAGCAATTTTAGCATTAAAACAAAATTTGCAAACTAAAATTTTGGAAAGAGAAAAAGATAATATCTATTTAAAATATAAAGATAGGATTGGAGAAATCATTATCGGCGAAATTTATCAAATTTGGAAAAGAGAAATATTAGTACTTGATGATGAGGGAACAGAATTAATTTTACCAAAAACTGAACAAATTTCAAATGATAGATATAGAAAAGGAGATACTTTGAGAGCCATTGTTTTGGACGTAGAACTTAGAAATGGAACCCCATTAATTAAATTGTCCAGAACATCTCCAATTTTTCTCGAAAGATTATTTGAATTAGAAATTCCAGAAATTTTAGATGGATTGATTACAATTAAAAAAATCGTTAGAATGCCAGGAGAAAGAGCAAAAGTTGCTGTAGAATCTTATGACGAAAGAGTTGATCCAGTTGGAGCTTGTGTTGGTATGAAAGGTAGTCGGATTCATGGAATTGTTCGTGAACTACATAATGAAAATATCGATATCATAAATTATACCACCAATACACAATTATATATTCAAAGAGCTTTATCTCCTGCAAAAATATCTTCAATAAAATTAAATATTGAAGATAAAAAAGCTGATGTGTTTTTAAATCCTGACCAGGTTTCTTTAGCAATAGGCAAGGGTGGATTAAATATTAGATTAGCAAGTCAACTCGTTGGTTACACCATTGATGTTTATCGTGAAATGGATGAGGATGAGGATGATGTTGATTTGGATGAATTTGCTGATGAAATAGAAGGTTGGGTAATTGATGAGCTTAAAGCAATTGGTTGTGACACAGCTAGGGCTGTATTAAATTTAAGTGTCAAAGAACTAGAAAAACGTACAGATTTAGAGATAGAAACAATAGAAGATATTATTTCAATCTTGAAATCGGAATTTGAATAAAAATATAAACTAAGTATTATAATATGGCTTCAGAAGGTAAACCAAAAAGACTTAGCATTGTAGCAAGAGATTTAAATGTAGGTACTAGTACCATCAAACAATTTCTTGAAGACAATGGCTTTGAAATTGGTAATAATCCAAATGTAAAAATACCTCCAGAGTGTCTTGAATTGCTCAATGAAGAATTTAAAGATTCGAAATCTTTAAAAGAAAAAGCAATCATTAATTCAGAAAAGGCAAAGGTTACTAAAGAATCAAATGAAGTTGAAAACAGTAGCTCCTCGGCAGAAATAGTTAAGGATGTTAATCTCGTAGGAGAAACAAATGACAGTCTTGTTGAAAATAAAGTTGACAAAAGTATTTCTACAGAAAATAAGACTGAAAAGAATAAAGAGAAAGATCTTGTAAAATCAAGTGTTAAAGAAAAGAAAAAAGAATCTGCGCCAAAAGAAAAACCTACACCAGAAGTTTTAAAAACTAAAATTCAACCTGTTGATCCTGTTGATGAAGATGGTGATGGTCCAAGAGTTCTAGGTACAATAAATTTAGAACAGATAAATCAAAAAACTCGACCTAAACGAAAAACTAAAGAAGAGAAAAAAGAAGAAAGGCGTAAAAAAGACGAAAAGAAAGAGGAAAAGCAAGAAGGGAATAATGAGGAAAAACCTGTTGAGGCTTCTAAAACTAAAACGAAAGAAACGAAAGAAAAATCAATATCAGAAGATATTTCAGAATCAAAGAAAAAGAAAGAACCTGTCGAAAAGATTGATTCTGAGCAAAATGAAGATAATATTGAGTTTATAAAAACCAAATTTGAAAAACTTTCTGGACCCAATGTCGTTGGTAAAATAGATATTGATAACTATCTTAAGAAACAAGAAGAATCCGAAAAGAAAAAGAAAAAAGAAAAAGAAGAAAGACAAAAACAACGCGAAAAAGAGAAAGAAGAGAGAAAATCTAAGCGTAAAAGGATAAAAAAAGTCAAAGTTAATATTTCGGATACAAATAAAGATAATCACGATAATCGAAGAAAAAAGACTAATAAAAAACCGAAAGCAAAGAAACCAGAAATTGCAGAAGAAGATGTTCAAAAGCAAATCAAAGAAACTTTAGCAAGATTAACATCTCCTAAGCAGAAATCAAAAACATCTAAACATCGTAGAGAAAAACGTGAACTTGTTTCACAAAAAAAACAAGAAGAAGCAGAAAAGATACAAGCAGAAAAAAATATTCTTAAAGTAACAGAATTTGTTTCTGTTAGTGAGCTTTCTACAATGATGAATGTTCCTGCAACAAACCTTATAGCAACTTGTATGAGTTTAGGTTTATTTGTTTCTATAAATCAAAGACTTGATGCAGAAACGATGGCGCTTGTAGCAGATGAATATGGATATTCAATTGAATTTGTTAGTGCAGATGTTTTAAGTGAAATAGAAGAAGAGGAAGATGCCCCTGACACTTTAACATCTCGTCCTCCTATAGTTACTGTTATGGGACATGTTGATCATGGTAAGACAAGGCTTCTGGATCAAATTAGAAAGACAAATGTTGTTGCAGGAGAAGCAGGAGGTATTACGCAGCATATTGGTGCATATAGTGTAATATTAGATAGTGAACGAACAATTACATTTTTAGATACTCCAGGTCACGAAGCCTTTACTGCTATGCGAGCTCGAGGAGCTCAAATTACTGATGTGGCAATTATTGTAATTGCTGCAGACGATAGTATTATGCCACAAACAATTGAGGCGATTAATCATGCTTCAGCTGCAGGTGTTCCTATTGTGTTTGCTATTAATAAAATTGATAAACCCGCATCAAATCCTGATAAAATTCGAGAAGAACTTTCTCAAATGAATTATTTAGTTGAGGAATGGGGTGGTAAATATCAATCTCAAGAAATTTCTGCAAAACAAGGAATTAATATAGATGAACTTCTAGAAAAAGTGTTACTTGAAGCAGAAATGCTTGATTTAAAAGCAAATGCACAAAAAAATGCTGTTGGAGCTGTAATAGAATCTTCTCTTGATAAAGGACGTGGTTATGTTGCTACTTTGTTGGTACAATCCGGAACTCTCAAAATAGGAGATATTCTTTTAGCTGGTTGCCAAACAGGAAGAGTTAAAGCAATGTATAACGAAAGAGGCCTAAAAATAAAAGAGGCAGGACCATCAACTCCAATATTAGTACTAGGTTTAAATGGGGCACCACAGGCTGGTGATAAATTTAATGTCTTAGATACAGATCACGAAGCTAGAAATCTTGCCAATAAAAGATTACAATTACAACGTGAACAAGGTCTTAGAACACAAAAACATATCACACTTGATGAAATCGGTCGACGTTTAGCTCTTGGTGATTTTAACGAAATTAATATTATTGTAAAAGGTGATGTTGATGGCTCTGTTGAAGCTTTGGCGGATTCTTTAATAAAACTTTCGAAAGATAACTTTGCTGTTAATATCATACATAAAGCTGTAGGTCAAATTTCAGAATCTGATGTAATGTTGGCTACAGCTTCTAATGCAATTATTGTTGGTTTCCAGGTACGTCCGTCAAGCCACGCTCGTAAAGTTGCAGAGAAAGAAGAGATAGAGATCAGACTATACTCAATCATTTATGATGCAATTAACGAAATCAAAGATGCTATGGAAGGTATGTTGTCTCCAACTCTTAAAGAAAGTATAACTGGTTCTGCAGAAATCCGCGAAACTTTCAAAATTACCAAAGTTGGAACAATCGCTGGTTGTATGGTTACTGATGGTAAAATTTTCAAGAAATCTAGAGTTAGACTTATTCGTGATGGAATTGTTATTTATACCGGTGAACTTGGTAGCTTGAAACGGTTTAAAGATGATGTTAAAGAAGTTAGTTCAGGTTACGAATGTGGATTAAATATTGACAAATTCAATGATATTAAAGTTGGTGATATTGTTGAAGCATTTGAAGAAGTAGAAGTTAAACAAAAACTTTAGTCTTCATAAATATCTATGTTAAAAATTGGTAATACAGAGTTTGGCGACAAACCCGTATTTCTTGCGCCAATGGAGGATGTAACAGATCCATCCTTTAGATTTATGTGTAAAAAATTCGGAGCTGATTTAATGTTTACCGAATTTATTTCATCAGACGGACTAATTAGAGATGGACGTAAAAGCTTAAAAAAACTCGATTTATATAATTACGAAAGACCCATAGGAATTCAAATCTATGGACATATCCCGGAAGCAATGGAAAAGGCTGCCGAAATGATAAACGATGTAGATCCGGATATTTTAGACATAAACTATGGTTGTCCTGTTAGAAAAATCGCTACGAGAGGTGCTGGAAGTGGAATGATGCGCAATCTTCCTCTTATGAAAGATATTACTGATAGAGTAATCAATGTGTCAAGGCATCCTGTTACTGCAAAAACTAGGCTTGGTTGGGACTCAGAGTCTAAAAATGTAATGGATGTTGCCTTATTGCTTCAGGATTGTGGTGTACATGCTTTAACAATTCATGGTAGAACTCGATCACAAATGTACAAAGGAGACGCAGATTGGACTTTAATAGAAAAAGTTAAAAACAATCCAGCAATAAAAATTCCAATAATAGGTAATGGTGATATTACTAATGGTAAAATTGCAGCACAAAACTTTAAAAAATATGGTGTTGATGCAATAATGATTGGTCGTGCAGCAATTGGTAAACCTTGGATATTTAAAGAAGTAAAACACTACTTGGAAACCGGAGAAGAATTACTGCCACCGGGAGTGATAGAAAGAGTTAATTTTGCCCGTGAACATCTTGAAAAATCAATAGAGTTTAAAGAGGATAAACGTGGAATTTACGAAATGAGAAGACATTTTGCTCTTTACTTTAAATCTATCCCAAATTTTAAAGAGACACGCTTGAGACTTCTTACTGCAATGGAAATAGATGAGATTAAGAAAATTCTCGATTTTATTGAATCAGAATTTGGCGATGTTAATTTGATTACGCAAAATTAAAGGGATTGTAATCTGAATTCTGTACTATTATTTATTACTGATTTATTATTAATGCAAATAATATATCAAATTTAGTTAAACAATTATTAACATAATTTGTAGTTTCTATAATTCTATTTTTCTAACTTTACGACAAATATTAAATTTAATAATTATGAAAACAAAATTAGTTTCAATATTAACCCTTTTAAGTTTTATAATCATGTTTAGTTCATGTAATCAACTAGAAGAAAAGAAAGACGATTTAGCTAATAACCCTTTACTACAGGAATGGAATACACCATTTGGAGTTCCACCATTTGATAAAATACAGGACGAGCATTATGAACCTGCTTTTGAATTTGCAATGAAAGAGCAAATGGAGAATATTCAAAAAATTATTGATAACAAGGAAGAACCAACTTTTGAAAATACTATTGTTGCCCTTGAGTTTAGTGGCTTAACTCTTTCAAAAGTTAGTAGTGTGTTTTACAATCTCTTATCATCGCACACATCAGATAGTTTACAAGCAATTGCACAACGAATTGCTCCAAAAATGTCAAAACATGGTGATGAAATTTCAATGAATGCAGACCTATTTGCAAAAATCGAAGCTGTATATCTTATAAAAGATAAGTTAGGCCTTAACTCAGAACAATTGATGCTTCTAGAAGAAACATATAAGAGTTTTGTAAACGGTGGTGCAAAACTTAATGATGAAGACAAAAAGAGAATGATGGAAATCAATGAAAAACTATCATTATTATCATTACAGTTTGGTGATAACTTACTAGCAGAAACAAATAAATATAAGCTTGTAATTGAAGATGAAGCCGATCTTAGCGGTTTGCCTCAGGCTCTAATTGATGCATCAGCTATTACTGCAAAAGACAATGGTATGGAAGGTAAATGGGTGTTTACTTTACATAATCCAAGTGTGCTTCCATTTTTACAATATGCTGATAATCGAGAATTACGTAAAGAAATCCAAACAGCATACATAAATCGTTGTAATAATAATGATGATTTGGATAATAAAGAAATCATTCTTGAGATTGTAGATTTAAGAATTGAAAAAGCACAACTCCTTGGATATAATACTCATGCAGAAAGAATTCTGGAAGATAATATGGCAAAAACTCCGGAGGGTGTTTATGGATTAATTGATCAATTATTGGGACCAGCAATTGAAAAAGCAAACGAAGAAGCTGCAATGTATCGCGAAATGATGAAAAATGAGGGTATAGAAGGCGAATTACAAGCATACGATTGGAGATATTACACAGAGAAAATACGTAAAGAAAAGTATGATCTAGACGAAGAGATGCTAAAACCATATTTTAAACTAGAAAACGTAAGAGACGGGGTTTTTGATGTTTCAGGTAAGCTTTTCGATTTGCAGTTTGTAAAAAATGATGAAATTCCTGTATATCACAAAGATGTTGAAGCATATGAAGTTCAGGATTTTGATGGCAATCATATTGCAGTACTTTATATGGATTATTTCCCAAGAGAAAGCAAACGTGGTGGAGCTTGGATGAGCGATTATCGTGGACAATATGTATATAATGGCGAAAAAGTTTATCCAATTATTACTATTAACTGCAATTTTACTAAACCAACAGAAACACAACCATCATTGTTAACCTTTGACGAAGCATCAACACTTTTCCATGAGTTTGGTCATGGATTACATGGTATGCTTTCTGACTGTTTATATCCATCAACAAGTGGGACTAATGTGCCTAGGGATTTTGTTGAAACACCTTCACAACTTATGGAAAATTGGGCTGCTGACCCTGAAGTTCTAAAAATGTATGCCATTCACTTCGAAACAGGGGAGCCTATTCCTGACGAGTTGCTTTCAAAACTTAAATCAGCGGGAACCTTTAACCAAGGTTTTGCTACTACTGAATATTTAGCAGCATCTTATCTTGATTTATTCTGGCATAACAAAAGTGAAATGGACGAAATTGATGTTATAGAAGCAGAAGAAAATTACCTTAACAAATTAGGTCTTATACCTGAAATTGTTTCAAGATATCGTAGTACATATTTTGCTCATATTTTCTCGGGGGGTTACTCAAGTGGATACTACAGCTATATTTGGAGCGAAGTTCTTGACTCTGATATATATGGTGCATTTAAGGAAAACGGCTTGTTTGATGCTGAGACTGCTATGTCGTTAAAGAAAAATATTTATTCAAACGGACATAAAGAAGATCCAATGACAATGTTTGTAAACTTTAGAGGACGTAAACCTAAGATTGATGCATTGCTTGAAAAAAGAGGATTGAATTAGAAATACAAAAGATTAGATATCAGAGGTTGTAGATTATAAGCTAAACATAGTTTTTTAGTTTACACATTTAGTGAAATAGAGTCTATTTTATCCATACGCCTGTAATTTCACCGATATAAACAGTATGAAAATCTCTTTCAGGATATGTTTCTTCCATTGGTGTCGTGTCAACAAACTCTTCTTCTTTTAAAACATAGTTATATAATTTTTTACACTCTATTATTAGCCATGATTCTTCAAAAGCAATTGAACCATTTGGAGTTACCACTGGAGTAAGTTTTTCATAATTCATTTTATCAAAATTTCTTCCTGAAACAGTTCCCATTAATCTTAATACTTCTTTGTCTGGATCATTATAAAAAGATAATGTGTAATAATCTTCATTTTCTGTGTAGTTATGAGTATGTCTTTGTGGACGAACATATATTGTTGAAACAGGTCGTTCCCATAGCCATCCCAAAGTACCCCAACTGGCAGTCATCATATTATAGTCTTCTATATTTCCTGCTGTAATTAACATCCAATCTTTACCAATCATACGAATTGCATTGTCGTTTAAGTCTTGCCAACTAATTTCCTCAAAACTGTCAAGTTTGTCAATTGATTTTTGTGCTGAACACGAAAAGCTAAATAGTGCTAAAGTGATAATTAATGTGTTTTTCATATTTGTTTGTTTTAAGATTGCAATATATATTCTTTTATTTAACGGTGTATAACTCTAGAAATTACGTTTATAACCACACTTATGATGATTAATATACTTGAAACTGTAATTATACTTGAACCTAGGGATGTTTTGTCAACTAATAGTCCTAGAAAAGGTGCTATTATTGCAGCATATAGTGATTCTGCCTGTGAGTTTATTGATAGAATAGATGCCATTACCTTTTTGTCTGATTTTTCTGCAACAGCTGCAATTCCAATCGGTTTTCTCAGGTTTTCATTAAAATGAATTGACATGAAAAATAATATGGCAAGCCATTCTAGTTTTAAATAAACACTGACTCCTGTGATGATTCCTGCCACTAAACCAAGTATTAAAGTAAACCAAAGAGCATTTTCCTTTGTCTTAAATCTGTCTCCAAATTTACCTGCTTTTTTTGATGCTCTGGAGGCAAATAAATATATTACAAAATATATTAGCCCAATAAAAATTGCTTCTTTTCTATCTGTCGACCAAGAATATAAAAAAGGTAAACCAAGTACTGCTAAAACGATTATTGGCTGAATGTATTCTTTGATAGCTTTATAGTAACCCGAATGTATTGCATGCAGATTCATGATCCTCCAATATGACGGGTTTCTTAATACAATCCATATGTTTTTAAAAGTAGATTTAAACCTATTTATTAGTTTTTCAGAGTTTATAACTTTTGTTTTGCCATCCAGATATTTTGGATAAGAAATAATTATTGCCGCATTTATTAGATAGGGAATAACAGAAGCTAAAAATATAACTGTATAGTTTTGAAAGGCAATAACAATTGATGCTGCTATTAATGAGCTTAAGGCTGAACCTTTTTGTGACCAGGATCTTGTGCTTCCATAATAATGCACTTTTTGATTGCTCCACCCTTTTTGTGTTATATAATCATAAATCATAGCCTTGTTTGTTCCAGTTCTAAAGGCATCTCCAAAAGCAAAAAACACAATTGAAATAACTAGCAAATAGTAAGCGTCTGCAAAAAAGAAACCTAAAAATGAAAAAATGTAAAAGAAAAAAGACATAATTAGTGTTTTTCTTCTACCTAATGCATCAGCAAAGATTCCACTTGGAATTTCAAAAATATTTTTGGTTATTTCTCTTATTGAATAAAGCAGCCCAATCTGCCAAAAACTTAATCCTTTTTCGAGTAAAAACAACAAAAAAAACGGCTCAAAGAACTTTAGGTTCTTGAAGAAACCATAAAGACTAAACTTATAATACTGTATGTCCTTAATGAATTTTGTATTCATAAAGTTTTAAATCATAAAGACTAACAAGTTAATGTTTTATTTTTTTATATAAAAATTAAAAAGTTGGTAGATTTTCTACAGGCATTGAATATATGTTGAGACTAAGAGAAGTGTTTGAATAACACTTGAACCTTAGTTTATTGTTTCATTGATCTAATATAATTTACAACATTCCAGCGATCCTCTTCGTCTGTTACAACAGATCTAAAGTCATGCCAACGATATCTGCCAATAAATGATTGGTAATAAATTTCTCCATCAGTAAATTTAGTCTGATAATCATTAGAAGTAAAATCTAACATCTCAATTTCCATTCTATTTGATTTTACTCCATTTCCTTTCCCAGATGCTCCATGGCAGCGTGCACATGACATTTCGTATATTTCCTGTCCGTATTCAAGACTTTCTTGTGATACTTTTACTGGGTTGTTTTTATTTTTATAATTATCAGGGACTTTCCAAGGATCTTTTGCTAATTTATAAGCACAGAGACCTATTAAAATAAAAATTATTGATAGTAATAAAAAGAGTAAGTTTTTTGATTTCATATCTGATATTTTTAAAATTTAACTATAATATTAAACCCAAACATTATACCATTTATTTTTGTAAAATAAAAATTATTTATAACTAAAATATTTTAAGAAATATTGGTTTTATATGATGTGGCAAATAGTTGTAAAGAATATGCTACGTTTGTTAATTTAAAACCTAAAGTAATGTTAGCCCGAATTATTCACCACAACTAATTATATTAGCTTGCAATGTATTGTTACACAAT
>CAYUWD010000112.1:0-12132 GCA_964448235.1 uncultured Bacteroidales bacterium
TAAGCCCTTTGAGCTCTTTTTGAAGCTCCGCAGAAATTGTTTCTAAGACTTTATCGCCCCAGTTTGCCTGTTCAACTTTTTTGGAGATAGCAGCACCTAGCAAAAAATATAACTGCACCATTTCTGAATTAACAGATTTTGCTGCATTGTACTGACTATGTAGTATGGCTGTTTTTAATATGCCAGTAAATAATTTTATGTCTTTACTGTTTTCCATAAATTTATGTGTTTAATTCTCCTTTAAATGCTCTCTGTAAAAGACTATTAAATAATTCCTCTGCTTTTTCTAAACTCTTATGTGCTTGGGATTTTTGGGATTCTATTGCTTGGATGCGTGATGCAAATTGGTTTTGGAGGCTAATTGGTGGTACAATAGTAGGGACATTATTTGCAACAGTTTTATTCATATATGGAACTGTAGTGCTTGATGCCATTTTAAGCATATAAGGTTTTTGATAGGATAAACTATGCATTAAAAAAGTATTATTTAGTTCTTTATGGCATAAAAAAGCATGAAGTTGTTGATTCATAACCATATTTTCTTTGTTAATGCTGATGATTCCTAGATCTCCAACACATGTCATAATAACACTATCTTTTGGGATAACTCTAGCTCTTACTTGTTTTATTTCATCTTCTGACAAACCAATATTATGTCTTGATTTTGCTGTGTATCCTAAGTGAACTAAATCGGCTGTTGTTATCCACGGGGTATTGCCTGAAAAGGACTTTGGCTTATCTCTCCCTGGTACAATGCAATCACAATATTTAATTGTTGCAACTTTTTCCCACCCTTTCTCATTCTTTACAGGATCCCCAAACATTTCCAAAAACAAGCTTTGGCTTAGTTCATCATACTTTGCAATTAGATCTTTTGTTTTTTGTCGGTATGTGTCGGCAGCATCCAATATGGCTGCTATCTTTTTTTGTTGGGGAAGTGGGGGGAGGGGGATTTTGAGTTCTTTAAGGGTACCAATTGTTATGGCCTTAAACGTGCTTCCAGATCCTAATGATTCAATTCTCTTTTCATTTTTTCTCAAGTAGTGTAATAAATACTTTAGCTCAATTTCTTTACTACATCTAATTGCAGCCAATCCTCTACCAATACAAGCTTTGATGTTATTGATATTGGTTGGACCAACTGGGGCTCTTAATGAAAACAGAATGTCATTTGGTTCAGAAGTCTTTTTTGGAGCATTGCACCAATATCTAACTGTAGGATATAGTTCTCCAAAATCAGCTTTCCCTTGAAAAAATGGGAATCCTTCTCCTTGCTGATTATAGGTAGAAGAAGGTGGAGATTGTCCTGCTATAATAGTGCAAATAGTTGAAAGTTCTTTTTCTATAATCATCCCAACATCTCCTTTAAAGCAACAAGTGCCAGATTTCTTTCTTTATCCAAAATCTCAATATCCTTAATAATATCTTTAGGCTTTGCGTAAGTTATTTCTTCGTAAACAATTTCCTTATATCTGTTTATTGATAAATCCCAATCGTTTTCTTTTATTTCGTCAAAAGGAACTAAGAAACTTTTATCTGTGCGGCTTCGTTTACTTTCATTTTCGAGTTTATTGTAACGCTCAATAATATCAGGGATATCATTTTCTTTTACTTCACTTCGTTTATCATCCAAACTATAACCATCTGCTTGCATATCATAAAACCAAACATTATCTGTTCCACCAGAGTTTGTTTTTGTAAAAACTAAAACTGCGGTACTAACTCCTGCATAAGGTTTAAAAACTCCACTTGGCATTGAAATAACTGCTTCGAGTTTGTGTTTCTCAATAATTTCTTGTCTTATTTGTTTGTGTGCTTTTGAGCTGCCAAATAAAACGCCATCAGGTATAATCACAGCACAACGTCCGCCAATTTTTAACATTCTTAGCATTAGAGCTAAAAACAAGAGTTCGGTTTTCTTGGTTTTTACAGTAGTCAATAACGAACTTTCAACACTATCGTAATCGAGGCTTCCTTTAAATGGTGGATTTGCCAATATCATTGAGAACTGGTCTCTAATGTCAGCATTGCTTTCGCTTAAAGAGTCTTTACCAATAAGGTTTGGAGCTTCAATTCCATGTAATTGAAGATTCATAGCAGCTATTCGTAACATAGTGTTGTCGAATTCTACTCCGGTAAACATTTTACTATTGTAATGATCTCTAAAATCTTTTTCGTGAAACCATTCTTCGTGTTTTTCGTGTATATGTTCACCCACAGCAACAAGAAAGCCTGCTGTTCCACATGATGGATCGCAAACAGTATCTTCTTTTGTAGGCTGCAACATATCTACCATCATTTTAATAATATGTCGCGGAGTACGAAATTGTCCATTTTGTCCTGCTGCTGCAATTTTTGATAGTAGATATTCATACAAGTCTCCTTTGGTGTCTCTGTCGTCCATTTGGATTTTATCAATCATCTGAACAACCATATCAAGAAGCCTTGGAGTAGGAATCATAAATGTTGCACCTTTCATGTAATCGGCAAAAACTCCAGCAACATTGCCGACTTGTTTCATATGTTCAAAAACGGTTATACTATCGGTTTGTGGCTTGGTGAATCTTTCGAACATTACTTCAGGATCATCATCTTTAAAAATATGCCACCGCAATAGTTTTTGATCTTCAGTAAATATTGGATCTTTCAGAGGCTTCCCAATTATATTTGCTTTTTTCTCTTCCAGAAATTGTTTTTCATCTAATCTTCTAATAAATAAAAGATATGTAAATTGTTCAATTACTGTAAGTGGGTTTGATATTCCTCCAGTCCAAAATGCTTCCCAAATCTTATCTACCTGTGATCGTAATGTTCCTGTTACCATTGTTTGTTTTAGTTAAAGATACTTGTGCCAAATGTAATAAAAATTTGGGTGAATTATAAGGAGGAGTACTTTGCATTAAATATGCGTTTTACATTTTTACATGAATTCTTTTTAAGCTTTTTTATAAAAAAACTTTTTTTGCGTTTTTTGCCTTCAACCTTTCAACTTTCTTCTGCATATCTTGTGTAAGAATGGATGCAAGGTTGAAAGACTGGCTGTTCTTACACTAAAGTAACTTTCAACTTTACATTTTTGGTTGAAAGTTTGAAATTTGTTGAAAGATTAAAACTTATAATCTTTCAACCTTATAACTATTGGTATTACTTTCTTACCTTAGAAAGTTGAAAGGTTGAAGGATGCTTTTACTGTTTTCAAAATTTAACAAAAACAATAATTAATAAGTGTGTTATTCTAAACTCTAAAATATGTTTTGCAAATAATAGATTTTCACATAAAACTTTTTTTTTCGTGATTTCATCTTACAATGTTTCAATGATTGCAGTCAAACCCTTAGTTATACTGCGTTTTTGCATTGTAAGATTGTAAGAAGGTTTTAGTGTTTTATAAAATTTACTTTTTTCTTCATATTATAATAAATCCTTTACATTCACCCAATACCAAATACTTATACCGTTACGATCAGTTGGGTTTTCAGCAGCAAAAACCGGCGCAACTGCAATAACTTTTTTGCAAAATTCATCGCCTTCCCAGTGCCACTCTTCGAGAAATCTTAACTGAATAATTTGTTCTTTATTGATTGGAATGTTTTCAGGTAAGGTTTCTCCATTTTCAATAACATTTTTTATTACGTACCACTTATGGTCAACCAAAAACTGAATTTTATCTTTTGGGATTTGCTCAAACTCTTCATAATCATCCGGAGGATAAAAGTAATATGCAGGAATAAAACCATTTTTAACATCATCATATAGTTTTAGAAGTAGCTTATCTAGGTCCTGCTCAGGAATGTTCATCCAGAACCAGTCCTGCTTATAATCCTCCTCTGTTTCTATATCTTCGTTAACTATCGTAACATCATACATGATTTTTTTGGTGATAACTTCTTTTTTTACAGTTTGTTGAGGTTCTTGCTTATCTACGTTTTTGTTCGTTTGTTCATTTGAACATGAGATAAGACCAAATGCAATAATAATTGCAATAAGTGGCAAATAGTTTTTTGTTTTCATAGGTTTAAAGATTTGTTATTATTTTATGGTTAAAGTAATGCCATTTGGTTTTACTTCATAATCTGAACCTACAAGCTTAGCAACAATATTCGTGAAAGATATCATGCTTTCAGGTTCAAGATTATCAACTATCTCAATTATCTCCTCAGATATTGAACTAGACTTAATTCTTATTGTATGATTTACACCTCTTTCTTTATAAATAAATGTATATTCAACAACTTCATATTTTACTCCGAGAATTGGGAAATTAGTATCTCCAATTTTAACAATTAAATGAGGATTTGCTTTTATTGCTGCTTTTGGTATATTGCTGCCATCTATATAAGCTCCACATGCTAAAACCATTGGTGCTGGAACATCTAAAACTCTTATTTCCGTTTTGTTTAATTCTTTAAATCTTCCATTTTCTTTAACTCCAACGGTTAGGGTTAAGAAATTTAAACTTGTACTTTTTATAGTAATAACAAAATTATTATCAATTTTCTTAATTTCAGCTCCCTCACTTACTGTAACAATAAGCTCTTCGTTAGAATAACCTGATGCAGCAATACAAACCGGATTTTCAACTCCACGATATAATACATTTGTTTGTGGTGTAGAAACACACACATGGTTTGACTTCTCAGTGTCATTTGAGTTTTGTGAAAAAGCAATAACTGATAATATTGCAAAGACTAAAGTTGTGATTGTTTTTTTCATAGAATTAAGATTTTATAAGTTAAGATATAAATAAGCAAGCCTATCATTAATAACATCTAAAGTTAAATAGATATTGCTGAATTTATTTATAATTTTAAAAGCGTTGATTTAATGGTGGATACAATCATACTGTGAAAACACAGTAAAATTGTTGATTTTACAAGGGTTTTAGCAAAAAGAAATTAACATTATTTTGTTGTTAAATAACGTTTCCTTTTTTTGGGTTTTTCAAAATCTATTCCTCGTAAAATCATGAATAATTCTTCTTTGGACAGCTCACTGTTTAGAGAGTTTTTTTGAGCACTCGGACGTTTAAAAGTTCCTTTTGCGAGTCGTTTGTAAAAGAGTGCCAATCCGTCTCTATTCCAATGCAAAATTTTAATAACTGTCCTTGGTTTATTCAAAAAAACGAATAAATAGCCTAATTGTGAATCCAATTCCATTTCCGACAACACCAATCCGTAAAGTCCGTTAAAGCCTTTTCGCATATCGGTCGGTTGCGCATACATAAAAACCTTGCTGGCTTCGTCAAATCCAAACATAATCAGGCAAAAACAACTATCTTCAATCCAGAAGGTGTTTCTATTTCCAAAACCTTACCTAAGCTGGGCTCAGAAAAACTCAGTTCTTTAAATCCTTCTAATGTCATAGGTTCCTGACTCTGTTTAAACTTCTTTAGCCAATAATCAAATTTTGCCAAACTATATGACTTGTCATTTAAAAAGTTTTGCTTCGTCTGACCTGACTCAAACCACGATTCTATATCACCAAACATTTTCTCTTGTAAATTCATTATTCTTCTTTTTTCGCAAAATTCAAGAATAATTTTTAGACATAATAGATGTGGTTAGTCGGGGGGATACTTTATTTCTTACAAATATAATAATTTAAATTTAGTTAATCTTTTATGCAACGAACGGAGTTACCACTAGATTCCACTCTTGAAGAGTAAAAAATATTGTTATCATCCAAAATAATTATATTATTATTTTCATCAATATTACTAGTCCAATAACATCCTTTTGTATTTGTGTTTGTAATAATCCCATTAAAATTTGAACGTTCATTACCAAGAGGAAGTTTTAGGGTTGAATTAAAAGCGCCTTCTGCATTTTGACTATCCCAGGTTTCAATTTCTTCAGCCCATTCATCTTGTGTTGGTAAGCGAAAGCCATTAGGGCAAGGGTTATTTATTCCGTTTAGTCCATTCCAAAGATTAGGATTAGATGGATATCTCCAGTTATTATATGTAATAATAAATTTATTGTTATCAGGAGTATCAGAATAACAAATAGTGTGGGTAGTATCTGATGTTCTGACTTGATGACCGTCAGCCGCACGACCCCATTGATACAAATGTCCAAAAGCATTTTCATCCTCACTTGATGTAGCAGCTTGAGTTGCTCCAAGATTTCTATCCATCCAAATTCTCCCTGTTTCTGGATTCGTTACTTCAACAACCTCTGTTTCGCTATCATTTGACCAAGTGTCAGTAGTACCTACAATAATTAAGTTTGTTTTAGTAATATTATCAGAACCATAGGCATTACTTACTGTTAACTCTACAGTATAAGTTCCGGCATCATAATAAGTATGTATTGGATTCTGCTCTGTAGAACTTGAACCATCACCAAAGTCCCAATTCCAACTTGTAGGAGTGTTAAGCGATTCATCTGTAAACTCTACATTCATAACTTCTGTTATTTCTGTTGGGGTTGCAGAGAATTCAGCATCTGGAGCACGTCCTATAGTTATATATCCGCTTTTTGTATTTGTATTATCACCATATTCATTTGATACTGTTAATGCAATTGTATATGTTCCTACTTCATTGTATGCATATGTAGGATTTTGATCTGTAGATGTATCTCCATTTCCAAAGTCCCATAACCAACTTGTAGGATTATTTAAAGACTGGTCAGTAAAAGTAATAATTTCTCCAACAGCTAAATTTGTTGAACTAGCTGTAAATAAAGCTATAGGCCTTTTGTGTACTGTGATGTAATCTGTTTTAGTGATTGAATCGCTACCGCTACTATTTGAAACAAATAATGATACAGTATAGCTACCTTCTTCATAATAAGTATGAACTGGGTTTTGTTCATCCGATGTGATCCCATCTCCAAATTCCCATCTCCAGGTGCTAGGATTACCTAAGGTTGAATCTGTGAACTGAATATCTTCATTAATTAATACCGTTGTTTTATCTGAGGTGAAATTTGCTGTTGGTATTTCACTAAGTTGAATTGTAATCTCATCAGAATTTTTATCTCCCTCCTCATCTGTTGCAGTTATTTTTAAAGTATATGTTCCTTCATTATATCCACTTGTATTCCATTCAAAGCTGTATGGAGCCTGTGATAATTCTGCAATTTTTGTTTCATTTACAAAGAAACTTAAATCTTTCAGATTTTCATCTATATCGTTAGCTTCAGCACTTACAACTACAAGTTCCCCAATTGTATACGATGAGTTACTAGCAGGTTCTAAAATTGTACATGTTGGTGGTGTATTTTTTTTACAAGAAGAAAATATAGAAATAAGTCCAATTAAAATTAATGATATTGTAATATAATTTTTCATGATTATAAGCTTTAGCGTATTATAATTTTTTTAAATTCTTTTTTGTTATTATTGGTATATGCTTCTAATATATATATACCACTTTCAAGATTGCTGACATCTATATTTGCACTTCGGTTATTTATATGTTTTGTTATTATTTTCTGACCCGAAATTGAATAGATATTTATTTTTTCAATTTTTTGTTTTGAATACAGATTAAAATAATTGTCAACAGGGTTGGGAAAAATATCAATTAAGTTATCAAATTTAACATCATCTGTATTTGCATATTCTAAAGCTTCATAGTTTGATGGGATTGTTTCTGTATTGAACCAATTTATAAGAGAATCTAATTTTTGTGTGTAATCAAAGATACCTTTTTCTTTACTTTGATTACTGGGTATAAAGCCGAATAAAATCTCAATTTCAACTTCTTCTCCAGGCTCAAGAGTAATTGGACCAATGCTGCCTAAACCACGTCTATCTGCAGGTGGATTATCCTCTGTTTCTTCGCTCCATTCATCTACAAATACTCCATTTGTACCTATATATTCACTATCTGTATTGCCAGGAAACATAAAGTCACATGGGATTTCTGTATTTGCACCCCCTGAATAATGTCCGGTACCACCATAGCATATCGGGGTATTGTCTAACCAATGTCCGGCTAAGTAGTTATAGTATTCGACAGAAGTTTCTGGGTCTAGCGTATTTGGGTTAGCTCCAGTCCCTGAATTATTAAAATAAATAAATTTACTAAGAAGCTGGTCGCCTTCAATAGGGCTATTTAAGATTGTAACTGTTTGTAAAGGAGGATTTTCGCCAAAACCATTGATGCCCTGATAGTTTTCATCAACATTATCTCCATTGTAAAAATAAAATGAATTTCTCTCTACATCGCAACCAATATAATCATCCACAGGACAACCTAAATCTCCATCTACAAACAAACCAATATATACAGAATCATAAGTGTTTTGTGAACGATTAATAATTTTTGCATTTAAAAAGGTTTGATAATTTATTAAATCTGTGAATTCATCTGGCGGATTATCGTAGACATACCCATATAAACTATACTGTATTTCTACACCGAGAGGCTCTCCATCTGTTGAATTATGCGGTGACGTAATGTCGTTTACTACCCACCAGAGCATTTGGTCACCTTTTATTTCTGGATAATCTCCATTCTGTGGGTTGTATATATTATCTCCATCATTGTCAATAAAAGGAGCTATATTCTCATCAAAGCCTTCCGGTCCGTTTCCCGGCCAGGTAGCAACATCACTAGTTATCCATAGAGGGTTACCATTATTATAAGAATAAAGGTATCTTTCAATATCCAACTTATCAATCTTCCAAACCTTATTGTAATCAGATGCAGTATTTGGGTCACAAGTCGCATACATCCCATTGCTTCCATTTGTTAATGGTCCAGGGAAAAAATCAAATTTATTTAAAAGACCATGTTCTACATCTTGGTTGTGTTTTTCTCCAGAAAAATGCAAATCATCATTTTCATCAAATCCACCTATCCATAGTGCTGTAGAAAAAATTGTATTTGTTAAACTATCTTTTGGCACACTATAATATGCCTCATAATTCCCTTGAAATAAGGTACCATATCCTTTAACTAATGCAACCACAGAATTACCATCAAATATCTTCATATTTTCCATTGTATAACCACAGTTGCTCCCATTGTATTCTGATTTATCAATTTTATAAATGCCATAATAAGCAGCAATAAAAATATTATCACCAAATGATTCTAATTTATATGAAAGAGGGTCAGAACCTATTAATGTTATTGAGTTATCTGTTGTACTAGTCAAAATTGAGGCAGGTGGAATTATATAACGACTATTTATTCCTTGATTGAGATCAATTTCCCAAATAGATATACTATTCTCATATGAACCTTCTTCACTACCAAATGAATGTGGGTTGTTTAAATCATTTCCACAAATGTACATCTCACTATCAGATATTTTAAAGAATTTATCTTTTACAGTTATATCCTGACATTCAGGATGAGATAAACCTAAATCGTAATCAGTCAATTGATGTGACTCTGTATCTAATAATTTGACCCCATCCCCACTTTTTATAATAATTCCATTATTGTAGTTTATTGTTGAATAGACTCTTGTGTATGCCACTTCCTGAATAGTATCCCCATCAACTGGATATGTTTTATATCCCATTTTATTTGAATTAATAAAATAGACATCTCCATTCTCTACAATATTCATAGATATATTGCTATAAGATGGATAATAAGTCGCTCCATAATATGGTATTGATTTAATACTGGCATCATCAAGATTGTATGAAATAAAATCGCGAATGTTATACATACCACCTTGGTTACTATTTGTTGAAATATTGTTTATAAAATACTCATCAGAAGCTAAAGCATATAGATTGTTTCTTTCAGCATCAATAGCGATATGTGAAACGCACATATCCTGAAAAGATTCAATTATATACCATGCATAATCAGGATTGTCCAGATTGCAAAATGCAACACCATTTACTGTTGCAGCATATAGTAAATTATCTGACAATTCCAGATCCAGTACAATACTATCAGGCAAATTACTATTTTCCATATTAAAAAGAGTTACTTCTTCGCCAGTAAATTTTGCAACTCCAACAGGGTAAGCCACCCATAGATTTCCATCATTATCAACTTGCATGTCAAAAATTTTGCGAAGGTTTTGATTACTTGAGACACTTTCGTCATTTACAATTGAAATCCCACTTTGGGCAATACCCAGTGTACATAATAATACTATAGCAAAAAGAGTTGAGATAATTTTTTTCATAATACAATGCTTTTGATTCCTTACAAATTTCACAAACTATTTCTTCAATTCCAATTTATTTATGCCCTGTTTATTGTAATACTTAATTTATAAATGAGTGGTATGTTTTTAGTGATGAGTAGTATTGTTTTAGCCAAGAATACAGGAGTAATTCGTTCCGATTCATGCATTAGTGGATATTTTTCTTTTCCCTCAGCTTCAAAATTAATCGCGTTCCTACAACCTCATCTTCATCAAGATTTTCAACTCTATACTCAATTTTGTAATTGTATAGTTTCTGCAATAAGTCAAAAATCTGTTTGTTCCTGTTGAATAAAAGTGTTCAATGCAAATGAATACTATTTCTTATTTTGCATGCCAATTTTTGTGAAAGTAAAAGTCGCTTTAGATAATTATAATTCCTCCAGAAACTCATTTATAAAGCTTTCAAGTTTGCAAACGATTGCGTTTTTTAAGGGATATGTATCCGAATTGGGAGTGATGATGAAGTTATTATTTGTTTGTAAATCGTTGGTGCCTATAAAGAATCCTTTCGATGGTTTAGGAGCGTTGCTGTATTTAATTTCAATGCAGGCAACCGGCTTATTTGCTTTTACTAATACAAGGTCAATCTCGGAGCCTGTATGTGTGCGGTAAAAGTAATGCTTTATGTTTTGATTTTTGTGATATAGAATTTGTTCTATTGCATATCCTTCCCATGAAGCACCAATTGCAGAATTAAATGTAAGTTGGTCAAAATTATCGATATTAAGCAAGCTATGTAACAATCCACTGTCTTTGATATATACCTTTGGCGATTTTACTAGTCTTTTTGTTACATTTGGAAACCATGGTTGTAGCCGGTATATTAAAAATGCTCCTTCAAGAAAGTCTATATAACGATTTATTACTGGTGCTGAAACTCCAATAGAGCGTGATAGATTTTGTACATTTAATAAATTGCCATGATTGTTTGCAAGCATGATTAAAAGCTTTTCTGTAATTGACGGGTTTAAATTATGTCCGAATAGATAACTTAGATCGCTTTGCACATAAGTCCTGATAAAACTTTGTGTCCAGTCTATAAAAGCATCGTCATTTTTCGATAATAAAGCTAAAGGAAAGCCTCCCCGAAACCAATGTGTTTCTTTTGTAAACTTAGAGCTGACTTCACTCAGTTTTAGAGGATTTAAATCAAAATAACTTATCCGTCCTGCCAAACTTTCTGAGACACCTTTAACAAGATTTGGAGATGCAGAACCCAAAAGTAAAAAACGCCCCTTGTTTCTGTTTTTATCAATCACACTACGTAGCAAACTAAATAAATGTGGTTGTGTTTGAATTTCATCCAGAATAATTAATTTGTCTTGATGGTATTCAATAAATGTCTCGGGATCATCTCCCAATTTTGAAACATCACGGTTACTCTCAAGATCAAGGTATAAGAAATCCTTATTCCGGCTTTTGGCAACCTGTAATGCCAGTGTTGTTTTTCCTACCTGTCTGGCTCCAAGAATAACTACAGCAGGAGATATGTCAAGCTTGTAGTTTATTACATTTATGTCGTTTCGGATAATTTCCATATTGCAAATATAACTAATTACCTTGAAATATTAAAGTCTAAGTTTAGATTTTCAAGGTAAAAACCAAAAGAAATTATAGTTTTTTACCACAAATTTACTAATTAATCTTTTTTTATTCGTGAATTAGCGTTATTGCGATGCACTGAATAGTTCGAAAAATTCACTGCATCACTAGTCGAACTAAGCGTTTTGTCGAAGTGAGGGCTAAAGCCGTTCATGATTCTTTAATCGGTAATTCAAGTAAAATTCTGGTACCTGTTTCTTCCGTATCAATGTTATCAAGATTCTCAACCATAAACAGAATCTTATATTTATACAATTCCTCTAACAAATCAAATATCTGCTTGTTTATTCTCATACCTTTGCCAGTACTATCAGATCTGTTTTTTACTTTAGATGTGGCTTTCATACCAACTCCGTTGTCTTCAATTGTTATTTGTAATTTATCTGTTTGAGTAATT
>CAYUWD010000113.1:0-12036 GCA_964448235.1 uncultured Bacteroidales bacterium
ATTTAAGCGTATGACATTGTGTAACAATACATTGCAAGCTAATATAATTAGTTGTAATGAATAATTCAGGTTAATATCCTTATCTGCTTTTCTTCAATCGTGACTAAATATTTCTCCGAAAACCTATCCATATACTGCCATTGAACAGTAAAAACTTCTCCATAAGCATCATCAGCATATATCCACCACTCGTAAGTATCTTGCTGTCCTTTTCGAAGCATGTGGTCATTAATAAGTTCAACACCATTGTACAAACTAATTGGATTTCTAATACTATCGTTTACAAGAAAGTTTAAGTGCTCACTTCTTTTTGTAGCACCCAGATCAGGAATTAGTTCATCACTATTGTTTTTTACAGTTATTGTAAAAATTATCACGTCAGCATCTTCTGTAGTGTTTGATTTTCTAAAGTCTGGTTTTGTATCAAACTTGACAGAACTTGAGATTGTAAAATTGTCTTGGGCAATAAGATTTACGTTTGTTAAGAGTAGAATTGAAAGAAAAAATGTGATTGTCTGTTTCATAATGCAAATTTTACAATAAGATGTTACATGTTATTATATTCCATAAATTGAAAATTTATTCTATATTTTCTGCACTTATATTATAATTAGTAATTATTATGCGCTGTTTTATTGTATATTTATCAAAATATCTGTATTGTAATGTAAATTCATTTTTGATAGGTTGAGAATAATAGTATGTAATCCAATTACAATTATCTTCATCATCTTTTTGTAAATAATGTATGGTTTCTTTATTAGAATGGGACTTATAAAAATCCGTGTCTGCAGTATCATTTATTAGTATTTCAAAATCGCCGGAAAAATAAGCACTTTCTAGATCAGGAACAAGAACGGTTCCGGTATTTTTTAATGTTAAAGTTAAGAAATAAGCATTTGCAAAATAGGAATCTCCATTATCTGTTGGTATTTCTTCCTGAATCACATCTGTTTGGGTTGTCATTTCAAAAGAGAATAATTCTTTTTTCTGTTTTTCAGCTAAATACAAATAAGGTTTCAGCATATGATGAACAAATTTATGCTTTGGGTCTTTGCTAAATATTTGATTGTAGGCAGAATCAGGATATAAAGTAATTGTATTACCTGTACGTACATAGTAATTGCAATTTGTAAAATCAGGCATTTCAAGTTCCATCATAGATTTTTTAACGTACTTAAAAGCTTTCTTGCCGAGATACTTTTTAAAACGTTTCACTGTTTTTTTTAGTGGCTTGTCAATTTTGCCGTATGCCCTTCCCATGAAAAGTCGAGTGATAAAACCTTGATTTTTTAGTGCTTGTTTTTTATTTGATATAGGATTGATTTCATTAAAATCGTTAAGTGTTTGTACAGTTATCGGAGTCTCAGGAACCCAGTCTGCAGCATTAACAACATTATAGGCATACCCATGCTGAGTAAGATACTCATATTCTCTGGCAAAATTTATATTCCCTGGTTTTGGTGCAGCGGAACAATAAGTCTTTATGTTAAAGTCATGCTGATAATAATTTGAATTCTTTTTCAGCCAGATATCAGCAGTTACTAAAAAAGCAATTGCTCCACCTTGCGAATGACCTGTTATCATGAAATCGGTATATCCCTTATCAAGATAAGAAACAAGTTTTTGTTCAATATCGGGTTGTAAATATGCGAAAGCAAGAAGCCATCCCGCATGAACTGCTGAAAGACTATTCGTTGATAGTTTGTAATCAAATGTTTCGGTTTCACTTAGCTTTAAAGTGCCACTTGCAGGAACCATTGCTGCATAAAAATTCTCTAACCATGATTCAAAATCGCCTACGGTTCCACGAATACTTATAACTACCAAAGAATCTTTAGATACCCAAAGGTCCCAGCGATTTAGTAGAGCAATTTCCTCCGACCTATATTCCATTGTAAACCCCTTAGGATATTCAATTTTCATGTTATTCCATGGAGTGTCAACTTGGTAGGCTGAGATATATAGCATTTGGATATACTCATCATAAGAAAAGCCCGGAGTTACTTTTTGTGCAGAACAAATTCCTAAAATTAGAGTAAGTATAAAAAAGGAAATGTGCTTTTTCATTATTTTACTTTTTGTAAATATAATGAATTATTTTGGGATATTCCAGATTGAAGGTAATGTTAAAATTTTATATACTAATTGAACATAAAGCTTTATAAAAATAATTGTAAGAATTCCATTATTTAACTTGATCTAGATTTGATATCTTAGTTTCAAAAATTCTTCGTGTTTTGTTAAATTATTTTTATAATTAATCCCTTTTCTTGTAGTATCTTTGTTTTAAAAATTTTCAATATGACTCTTACAATTATTATTATAATTTGTGTTTTGCTTCTTTTAGCGTATGTGTTTGATCTTACAAGTGCAAAAACACGTATTCCAACTGTAATATTATTACTTGTATTAGGCTATTTGGTTCGTCAGGGAACTGTGCTTTTAGGAGTTGAGTTGCCGGATTTGGATGGAGTATTAAAGATTTTTGGAACTCTTGGTTTGATTTTGATTGTTTTAGAAGGTGGATTGGAACTGGAATTCAATAAATCTAAATTAAAAGTAATAAATAAATCGTTTCTTGTATCAATTTTATCGATTGCTTTACTAAGCTTTGTGTTTACAGTTATTTTGCAATTGATTTATGACGTAAACATTAAAGACTGTTTAATAAACGCAATTCCATTATGCGTTATTAGTAGTGCAATTGCAATTCCGAGTGTGTCACATCTGAAACCTGAAAAAAAGGAATTTATTATTTATGAGAGCAGTTTCTCGGATGTTTTGGGTGTTATATTTTTCGACTTTCTTTTAACTCATGAGCTAATAAACGGTCATGCATTTGGACAATTCGGAATTGACATGTTAATTCTTATTGTTGTATCATTTTTGGCAACCTTACTTTTATTGTTTCTTTTAAGAAAGATTGAACATCATGTAAAATTTGTTCCAATAATTATTCTAATTGTGCTGATTTATTCTATTGCAGAAGTTTATCATTTACCCGCACTTATTTTTATTCTTATTTTTGGATTATTTATTGGAAACCTGAGTAGATTAAAGGAAATAAACTTAATTCAACGAATGAAACCGGAAATTTTACTCAAAGAAGTAAAAAGATTTAGTGAATTAGTTCAGGAAGGAGCATTTCTTATTAGAACCATGTTTTTTCTAACTTTTGGATTTTTGATAGAAACCTCTGAACTTTTAAATCCGGAAACTTTCTTGTTTGCAATAGCTGTGGTTGCAATAATTTTCCTTGGTAGATGGGGATTGATTAAGCTGTTTAGACTTGATGTCCGTCCACTTGTGTTTGTCGCTCCAAGAGGATTAATCACAATTTTATTGTTCTTTAAAATTCCAGATATAATTCAAATCCCATTGGTAAACAAGTCTCTAGTAATTCAGGTAATTGTTCTTTCTGCTATTGTAATGATGGTCGGTATGATTATCTGTAAAATGCCACCACCAATAAAAGAAAACCTTGATTTGCCAATTGATGATGATGAACCACCTGCTAATATTGAACAAGAAGCTGAAGAAGCTACACGTATAGAGTTTGATATTGAAGATGATAGATTTGATAAATAAATACACAAAAATGCGATTTCGCTTATACGAAATACTTGTAATTAATTTAGTCTTAATTGTGTTTGTTTCATGTTTAAGAAAAGAACCCTTATCAAATGATAAAATAAGTGATTATGACTTAAAAAAGGCATCTTTTGAACAATATTTTCCTGAATATTTTAAAAAATTTGATCAAATAAAATTGACAAATCAAGAAAAGGAATACTTGAAATTTCTTATTGCTTATATGCCTATTTCAGATTTTGCTGATTATGATTTTGAGTTTTGGCAAAGACATGTTGAGTTTTCCATCATGGCAGAATCGACATTTAACTGGGCGGATAGTGTCCCAGAGGATATTTTTAAGCATTACGTATTACCTCCCAGAGTGAATAATGAGAATCTTGATACAGCAAGAATGGTTTTCTTTAGAGATTTGAAAATGCGTTTCGAGGGTATGGATTTAACTACAGAACAAGCTGTTTTGGAAATCAATCAGTGGTGTAATGAGAGGGTAATCTATCGAGGTACAGATGAAAGAACTATCGGGCCTTTATCAATAGTGAGCTCGGGTTTTGGTCGATGTGGTGAGGAATCTACATTTTTAGTTACTGCATTACGCTCTGCAGGAATTCCTGCACGTCAGGTATATACTCCACGATGGGCGCATTCTGATGATAACCATGCATGGGTTGAGGTATGGATTGACGGACTTTGGTATTATCTTGGAGCTTGCGAACCGGCTCCGGTTTTAAATACCGGTTGGTTTGATATTCCTGCAACAAGAACAATGCTTGTACATACAAAAAGATTCGGTAATGAAAATGATAAATCTGTTTTAACTAAAACGAAGAATTACGAATGGGTAAATGCTCTTGCTAAATATACACCTGTAAAGACTATTAAAGTTAAAGTTTTGGATGAAAACAATTTGCCTGTTTGGGGGGCAAAAGTTAATTATCAGATTTATAATTATGCAGAAATGTACCCGCTTTATAGCGATATCACCGATTTTTGCGGATATTCTGATTTTACTACCGGTTATGGAAGCTTAGAGGTATTTGTTACTGATGGAGTGAAATGCACAAGCAGAATAATTAAACCTGAAGAAGAAGGATGGGTAAATATTGTGCTTGGAAACAAGAATGTTTTACCTGCAGAATCAGCACATTATATTCCTCCAATAGCTGGCGAAGTTGTAAAACCCGATGAAGAGCTTGTTAAAGAAACAGAAGATAGGATAAAGCAAAACGAAAGAATCAGAAAACAAAGAGAGAAAGATTTTTATAATGAATTTAGTGGGAAACATTTTGCCGAAACATTCGGATACGAAGAAAACATAATACCATACTTAATACAATGCAGAGGAAATTGGCCTGAAATAGAGAAATTTCTGATTGAAGCTTCTTTTATGTCAAATCAGGATATGGCAATAGTTCTACTAAGCGAACTATCGGAAAAAGATTTAAGAGATAGTAAATCTGAAATACTCTCAGAGCACCTTACTTTTGCTTTGAAATATAAAAATTCAGATATTCCTGAGGACATATTTTATGAATATGTCTTAAATCCTCGGGTAGAGTTTGAAATGCTTAAAACTTATAGAAAAAAAATCGTTAATAGTCTTGGGCAAGATAAAGTTGAGGAATTAAAGAATAACCCATCTAAGATTTTAGAATATATTAAATCTTTGGTTGTTTCCGATTTAGAATATGGTGGAAACATATATGACGCAAATGAATTCAATATGTATAATGTTCCAATAACACCATCTGCTGTTTGTGAATATGGATTAGCTGATATACGTTCTTTAAAGATATATTTTGTTGCATTCTGTCGAAGTATAGGAGTACCCGCAAGGATTGATTTTGCTTCAGGATTCGCACAATATTATCATTTGGATAAATGGTATGATGTCGCTTTAGATGAAACCCAAGAGGAGCCGGAAAGAGGTAAGGTGTTTTTTGTATCAAAAGATAGTTTAAGAGATCTAAAATACAGAATCAATTTTGCAATTGCCCGTTATGATAATGGTGAATTTAAAACTGTGGACCTCGGGTGGGAAACTCCGATAAGCAGCATGAACAAAGGTGTGAATGTTCCTATAGGTGAATATATGTTGTTAAGTTCGTTAAGACTTGAAGATGGGAGTGTTTTAGTTAACAGACAATATTTTGAACTGGCTGGCAATGAAATAATTTATTTAAATGTAGAATTACCTAAAAAAAACAATCTTGAAACTCAGTATGAGACATTTAATCATTCAAATGTGAGTGATATATATGGCAATATTTTAAACTCGAAAAGCATTTTCGGATCAAATGATTACCTTGTTCTAATATGGTTAAAACCAAGTGCAGAACCATCGAAACATATTTTAAGAGATCTTAAGAGCTTATACGGAGAACTTGCAAATAATAAAATTAAAGTAGTTTATCTGACAGAAAACAATTTTGTGTCAGATGAGATTCAGGGACTGGCTGAAACATACATAGACAGAGAATTAAGCTTGTTGTATAGAAATGTAAATTGCAAAACAGGTGGAGCAGGGGTATCTTTTCCACAAATAATTATGATTAATAAATCAGGAGACGTATTGTTTAAATCAGCAGGCTATATTATTAACTCTGGTGATATGTTTCTTCAAAAAGCAAAATAATCATTCTCTTTAAGAATTTCTTTAAACCAATAAGTATAATTTTCAGGATTTATATTCATATCCTTTTTTAAATCTTTTATGCTTATCCATTTATACTCATCTGCTTCATCAGGATTAATTTCTGGTGTGCCTTTCCAATACCCAAAATAAACATGATCAATTTCGTTTTCTGTTAATCCGTTTGCAAATTCTATCTTATAATGAAAAGAAAATTTGAATTCTAATTCGCAGTCAAATCCCATTTCGTCTTGTAGGCGATCGTGTATGTATTCTTCAAAATCTTGGTTTTCAATCAAATGACTACAACAAGTATTTGTCCATAATCCGGGAGAATGATATTTTGTAGATGCCCTTTTTTGCAATAAAATCTCATCTTTATCATTAAAGACTATGATAGAAAAAGCACGATGAAGCAAACCAAGTTCATGTACTTTTAGTTTATCCTCATATCCAATGATTTTATCGTCTTTATCAACTAAAGCTATTTTAGGTAGTTCAGTAATCATAAATTAAAATAATTAAATATGTACACAAAGTTATATTTTTCTAGCGTCCTTAACGATTTTATTTTTACCGCAAAGACCGCCAAGAATTCGCAATGGACGCAATGTTCTGTTTTTTCTTAGCGTTCTTGGCGTTTCTATAGCGTTCTTGGCGGTTTAATTTTTTATCGTAATTTTCGCAAATGATTCGCAATGCGCGCAAGAGATTTATATTATAAATTATTTACCACTCTTTTAATTCCATTTTTTATCTTAGATACATTAAAGTTGATTAACATTCCTAATTTACAATCTGATAGTTTTAAATAAGTAAGAATTTGAGCCAGGTGAACATCATTTAATGTCTCAACTGCTTTTAGTTCAATAATTACTTTTTTATTTACCATAATATCTACACGATATCCTATTTCAAGTTTTACATCTTCATAGATTAGAGGTAGTGGTTTTTGCTTTTCAACCAACAGGTTAGTCTTCTTCAATTCATAGTACAAACATTCTTCATAAGCACTTTCAAGTAGTCCTGGCCCTAGAGATTTATGGACTTTAAGAGCTGAATCAAAGATGATTTTTGAAATTTCGTTTTCAGTCATTTATTTTGTTTTTCGTTTTCTGTAAGTCATTTTTTTACAATGTAGAAGATACACATTTTTTGTAGCGTCCTTAGCGTCTCCATAGCGTTCTTGGCGGTTATTGTTTTACCGCAATGTCCGCAAACTTTACTTCTTCCCAAGTAACCTAAACATATTCTTCTTATAATCTTCTACACCTGGCTGGTCAAAAGGATTAACACCAAGCATATATCCACTTATTCCACATGCTAATTCAAAGAAATATAAAAGATATCCAATTGTATATTCGTCGATAGTGTCAATTTCAATTACAATATTTGGAACTTTTCCGTCTGTATGTGCTAGCAATGTTCCTTCGAAAGCTTTACGATTAACAAATTCCATGTCTTTTCCGGAAAGGTAGTTTAATTTGTCGAGATTGTCTTGGTCTTCCGGAATAACCGGAGCATCTGTATTATCGTTTACATATAAAACAGTTTCAAATAATGTTCTTTCTCCTTGTTGTATATATTGTCCTAGAGAATGTAAGTCTGTGGTAAACGAAACTGATGCAGGAAAAATCCCTTTATGTTCTTTTCCTTCGCTTTCGCCATATAGTTGTTTCCACCATTCGGCAATAAAATTAAGTCTTTGATTGTAATTAACCATTAACTCGGTTTTATATCCTGCAACGTATAAAATGTTTCTTATTGCGGCATATTGCAAAGCCGGATTTTGTTCATTTTGTTCCAGACAAATATCCTGAGCTATTGAAGCTCCACGAAGAAGGTCAGAAATATCGAAGCCTGCAACTGCTATAGGTAGTAATCCGACAGGAGTAAGAACAGAAAATCGCCCGCCAACATTATCAGGAATTATAAAGTCTTTAAAACCTTCTTTATCTGCTAGAGTGCGTAAAGCGCCTTTTTCAGAATCTGTAATAGCTACTATTCTTTCTCTGATAGTTTCCTTATCAAATCGTTTTTTCATTTCAGAATACAATAATCTGAAAGCTATTGCAGGTTCGGTTGTAGTTCCTGACTTTGAGATTACAATAATCCCGAATTCTTTATCTTTTAGGTACTCAATTAGTTCGTTATAATAAGTTCCATTTAGATTATGGCCTGCAAAAAGAATTTCAGGCTTTTCTCTGTCGAAAGAGGGAGAAAGCGATTCTATAACAGCTTTAGATCCCAGATAAGAACCCCCGATACCTATTATTACAATTGCATCAAGTTTGCGCAAAGAATCAGCAGTTAAATTTATATCTTCAATATCTTCTTCAGATAATGATTGAGGTAAGTTTATCCATCCTAAAAAATCATTTCCCGCTCCCTTACCTGAATTAAGAGATTCTAATTGCATCTTTGCATACTCAAACGATTTGTTATATGCTTTTTCACCTGTAAATTGTATTGCTTTATCTAAATTGATTTTCATAATGACTGACTATATATTAATATATTAATTATCATCTGCTAAGGGATCAACATGTATGGTTGTAATCATATTTAATTGCTCTTTGATTTTTTTCTCTATGTCTGATGCAATTTCGTTTGCATCGTATACCAACATATTAGCTTTTAATTTAATATGAAAAGTTAGTTCTTTGTGATTTCCATAATTATGACAGTGAAAATGATGTGCACCTAAATCTGACTTGTAATTTTTTGTAATAATAGTTTTTATCTCATTTTTTGTTTCTTCTTTTATCTGTTCTCCCAAAATTTTATTTATTGCTTCTTTAATTATGCCATACACAGCATGAAACAGAATAAGAGCTACAATAATTCCGAGGACAGAGTCAATCCACCAAAAATATGTTTGTAAGAAAATGCCTATTAAAATAACAACAGATGATAGAGCATCACTTCTATGATGCCAACCATCAGCTTTCATTGCCGAATTATTAGTTTTTCGACCTAAATAAAAGGACATTTGAGCAAGTCCCTCTTTTATAACAATAGAAATAATAGTTACAATTATTGCTAATAATCCAAAATTTGCGGATTCTTTTTTTGTTAATTTTATAATAGAATCATGAGCAAATTGATATGCCACAATTGCCAGTAAAACTCCAATAAAAATTGCTGCAATATTTTCCCATCTACCATGACCGTAAGGATGTTCTTTATCCGGTTTTTTTGAAGATAATTTTGTGCCTATTATCATTATTATGGAACTTAACGAATCAGATAGGGTATGCCATGCATCAGCCATAAGAGATAAAGACCCAGAAACAATTCCTGCCCAATATTTTAAAACAAATAAAACTAAATTAAGGAGAATTGAGATTCCTCCTCCCAGATAGTTTTGTTTGTTTTTACTCATGTGCATTTTAATCCTATTTTATGTTTAATTCATCGTATGCATTTGGTATGTTTAATTCGATTGCTTTGTCTGCATATTTCTTATAATCAGCATCGCCCAAAAATTCTGATATTTTTGCTTTTATTAGATATGCATAAGCACAATTTGGATCATTTTCGATAACTGTGTTACAAATATTGAGAGATTCTTTCAATAATTCATCTTGACCATTTTTTAGTTTTAATTTCGGAATGATTAGTCTAAGAGAATTGAAATAGTCATCAAATTCAAATTGAAGTTTTGACCTTTTGTATTTACATGCCTGTAGTAGTTTAGTTACAGCTTTATTTAGATACGAAAGTTGATAATAAGGATTTTTCTTTATCGCAATATCATACTGCTCAAAAGCTTTATCGTATTCGTTATTGTAAAGTAATACATAGCCAATAACATTATTTACAAACTCTTTTCCTTCAAAATCTTCTAAAGATTCTGCCATTTTTTCGGCTTGTTTTAATCTTACAAGGGCTTCTTCTGTTTTGTGATTGATGAGGTAAATCATACCTAAACCAAAGTCGGATTTTATAATGTATGAATTTGCTACATATTCAATATCTTCTTTTTTAAGTTCAATGCTATAAAAGTCTACAACTTCGTCTTCTAACATGTCTTTTTTATCATAACTTTTATTAAAATACTCAAAGGCTTTGTCGTAGTCTTTTAGAGACATATAACATGTAGCTAAAAGGTTTTCCAGTACCGAACTTTTGTCTATCTTTTTTAATCCTGCACTAATTATTTCAATTGTTTCATTAAGATTTCCATTATTGTATGAAGTTAATGATCTTACAAAGTAATATGGCATTCTATTGTCATTGCAATATTTATCAGTTGTTGTTTGTATTGATTTAATTTGATATTCATTTTCCGGAGGGATTAATTCAAGTGCTTTATGGTTTGCCGTACAGTATTCTTCAATCTTACTGGATTGAAAATAAAGATCTGCCAGATTTATATATGCCATATAAGAGTCAGGTTGAATTTTTAGAGAGTTCATTAGACTTTTTTCAGCAAGTTCATAATCTTTTATGCTAAAATAAATTGAAAATTGTAAATTGTAAAAATCGGCAACGGAATTATTAAGGGTAATAGATGTGTTTATATCAATTAGAGCTTCGTCATATAATTGTAAATGTAGTAATATATATGCTCTGTAATAGTAATATTCGGCATTTTCGGGATCAAGTTTAATTGCGTCAGATATATCGGAATAGGCAAAATGATTTTGATTTGTTTGAATGTAAAAATTTGCTCGGGTTATTAAAAAGTCAGTGTTTGTTCTGTCTAATTGAACTGCTTTTGTGAAGTCCAGCATAGCTTTATCCATGTTTTCGTATGCTTGATAAATTAGTCCCCTGGTCATATATAAGTGGGCAGTAGTATCGCTTAGTTTGAATCCTTCTGTGATTATTTTTTCAGCTTCTTCTAAGTTGTTTGTTTCATACCAGGCTCTGGAAAGATGCGAATAACATTTTATACAATCCGGATTTAATTCTATTGCTTTTTCAAATAATTCTATAGCTTTTCTGTAATCGTAGAGATTAAGATATGTAAAAGCAAGATCTCTTGTGTAAGTAAAATTCTCCGGTTCAGAGTTTGTTAATTCTATTAAAATAGGAGCTGCCTCTGAAAATTGATAATTGTTAATCATGTCGTCAGCGGTTTTGTGCTTTTCTTCATTTGTTTGGGTAAATGCTGTAGCAACAATTATTGTGAAAATTAAAGTGAGAAATAAAGATTTGATTTTCATATTATGAGATTTTTTATTTGTATCAAAAGTACAAAATAAATTAATGATTAAAAAGAGAACTTCATTAAAGATCAGAGCAAACTCACACTTTATATAGCAAAGTAGATTTAACCAAAATACATTATTTTTACAAAATTGTTACCCCAATTCAAAGTTGAATGCTCTAATTGTCCTTATAAAAAATAGTAGTTGGAATACAGCGAAACCCTTAGAAAATGTGAAAGTTGAGAGCTTGCTCGAATTATTTTTAGTGAGAGTAAAATTAAGCTTGCTTAAATTTTGCCGAGCATTGAAATAATCATAAAAATAAAATCATTCCATTTTCTTGGGTTTTGCAAATGGAGACTACTGTTTTTTATAGAGACTTGATTTTTTCTTACTTTTGTTCACTAATTAATTTATTTCATTGGAGTTCACGATCTCACTTTGTTCGGTTTTATCAAGAAAAAAGTTAAACATAAATTATGAATTTTTTTTCCATCGAATAATTATTAATCTTGTAGACATAATTTATTAATTGGAAAACTTATAGATTCAATCTAGGAACCCATGTCCATATAATGTCATTACAAACATTTAAGCTATTTCAAATTGCACTAATTAATGTCTTGGTATTATTACATTTCCTAAAAATCG
>CAYUWD010000114.1:0-12027 GCA_964448235.1 uncultured Bacteroidales bacterium
ACTTTTGATTTGTAGATGCTGTTATTTCACTAGAAAAGTTTTCGTTAATATTATAATTCATTTCTATAATTGACAATACCGAAGTTGACTCAATATTTATGGAAATACTAGACGCCAAATCTCCTAAGGCTTTTTGCTGAGCATTTGCTTGATAATCTGCAGGCAAAAATCCTTTTTTTGGTGAAGAACTAACACCTGTATAATATAATGAACTTTGTGGTTTTGTTGTTACCCATTCTGGCATTGGTTTTTTTTCATATGTTTGCCTTTTTTTAATCTGACACGAAGAAACCAAGACTAATAATTGTAATAATATAATTATCTGAATTTTTTTCATTTCATATTTAGTTTTCATTAACAAAATTATTTATTTCATTTGAAATATAATCAGATGCTTCGGTTATTGCTTCATTTGACAATGTATTATAATCTTTTATTTGAGATCGCGCATTTAACAATGAGTTTAACTTCCTTATTGAACTATTATTATCATTAATATAATCGTCAGGATGACTTGTTTTACGGCTTTTCCAATATCCTGGAACAAGATCTTTTTTATTGCCTTCATATCGTGCGTAATGAATTTCATCTTTGGTATATACATTTTTGGATGCTGTTGCTAAAATTTCCCCTGATCGATTATTTACAAGCTTAAACATATATGTCATATCTAGGGATCTTGACATTTTATACTCATAATAAATTACTTTATCATATTCTGTTTTATATTCATATTCTTCAGTTTCACGATTAAGCACTTTTACTCTTTTTTTCAGATATCCTCTCTGTTCAATTTTTTCTTGACGTCCCTTATTATATGAAAATTTAGATATTTCACAATATAGTGTTACATCAGAAATTTTCCCAACAGAACTAGCATGTGTATTATTTGTATTTGTTGATCGTAGAGAATTATTAGAATCAATTAGTTTTATAAATGGATTATTGTATGCTTGTATTTTTGTAATTATTTTGCTCTCCATATTACTTTCAATACCTGTTGTTGTTGTGTTATTTACAACTTTATCAATAGTAATTGTTATTGTTCCTTTTTTTAGACATTCTGCTTTTAAATCATAAGAACTTTTATAGACATCAGCTCCAGCAATAATTTCATCAAAAATATAATATGCCTGACGATACTTTTCCATCTCCATTTTTTGTAAAGCATCTCTATATTTTGGCTCATAGGTAGCCGTAATAAGTTTGTCTTTTGAATCTTTATAGTTAGGTTGTAATCGTACTATTTCATTAAATATTTTTTCCGCTTGGGCAAATTTTTCCTGATCAAGTAATGTTGATCCTTCGTAATATTGATCTTCAAGAAAAATATTTTTTACCTCTTCATAATACTCATCATAATAAGTTGGAAAACTCAGTTCGACCTCCACTGCACTAATCTTATCATAGTATTTTTTTGCATCTTCATATAGATATACTGCTTCTTTATTTTGCTGATTGTTATATGCTTTATTAAACTCAGAAAGTTTCTTGCTTAAAGTCATTTGAGCAGTTCTTTTTAATCCAGCAAATGCTTCCAAGTTTGTTTTTTTAATTACTACTGCCTGATAATATAAATCTGCAGCTTCAACATATTGTCCCAAGGCTTCTAGTTTAGTCGCTTTTTTTGTATATCTTTTTGATGCACAAGATCCTAAAACTAATATTAAACTAAGCATAATAGTTAAAAAAGTAATCGTTTTTTTCATAAATTCTGTTTTATATAATTTTACCTCAAATATAGTTTATTTTAATAAATCTTTTTCAAGATTTAACTTTTTTTGGTCATTATCAGTATCATAATTGATTATCAAATTCCCTGTATTTTTATAAAGTTTTATATAATTAATTTTATGTTTTCTTATAAACGGTTTATAAAACATTCCAGATAAAACTGATATTTGGATATTACCATTTTGATATGATTTCACGCTTATTCTTGCATTGTTTTCAATTATTAAACCTTTTATTCGAAAATCATCTAATGTTTTTACTTTTATTGTTATAATATTATTCTTATTCCTAATATTAACAATATCTCTAATATTTTTATATAATTTTGGATAATCCTTTTCAAAATCAGGATTGATAGTTAAAATTGTTGCAAGTATTTCTTTACTTTTAAGTTTAATTTTCCCACTTTCTAAAATTGTTAAAAATGCAAATAATGATGCCGATTTAGAATCATAATGCTTAGAAATAAAGCTCTGTGTTATTTTGTTCAAGAGTTTTGCAAATTCATATGTATTTTGCTTATCATATATCTGACTTTCGGCAACAATAGAATTTATTGCAGGATAAAATCCTTTAAACACAATATCTTTTCCATTATTAAAAATAGGCTTTTGACTGTAAAACGATTGTTCATTAATATTAGATTTTGCAATAATCTCTCCACTTATATTTATAACAAAATTAAAATATTGATTCACATTAGGATTGCCAACAAATAAGCTTGTGGTTTTTATCCATAATAAATTTAACTCATTGTCAAAAGAGGCTATAAACATATCCTTGTCTGAGTTAGCATTTAAAGTATCATCTTGACAGGTTATCAAATTATTAAAATACCCTGATAAATAAATTCGATTATCCAATTGAAAAATACCTGCTGGTAATAACAACCCTCCACCATTTATTAAATTATAATCTATTAAACTACCCTCATGGTCTGTTTTACATATAAACAATATTTCGCTAAAATCATTATACCTAATAAGTTCGCCATTAATTAAAACAGAATCTTGCAAAACTCCTGTCATATAGTATTCATTGGATTTGGTTTTTACCATGTCATTTTCATAATTTGTTCTAACATAGCCTTTATTTAATAAACTATTCCAGACTTTATCTTCATTGGTATTGTTTATATGACTATTGTTTAACTGCAAAACTTTTACATCAGCATTAACATATTCAGGCATACATAATCCCACAGGAGCATTTATATAAGTTGGATCACAAATAACATATCTATTCTCTCCTATTTGAAAATACATTCCATCTGTCTTTTTTGAAAAATTTACTGCTGTTGCTATATGTCCAGGATAATTAAGACCCACAACTGATAAATTTAAATATTCATTTACGAGATAACTGAAGAACACAGATCTATCCTCACAATCAGCATATTTAAAATGGAATATTTCTTCAGGGAAGAAAAATTTCTCATATCCAAATTGTTCCCCATCAGTTTTATAACTAAATGCCGTTTGCGTAAAATGCAAAAGAAAATTTGCTGCATCAACTTCATCCATGTCAATAAGTATTGAATCAAAATATCTATCCAATGATTCTTTAGCAGTATGAGAAATCCCTGCATTAAAGAAAATCTGAATTTCGCCTTGTGGATAATCAGAATAAAAATCTATCAAATTTTGATTATATTTTATATCCAAATCATACTTTTTATTATTATATGAGAATTTCAGATTTCTTGTTAAAACATCTTCCTCAAAAACAGGTGCTACATACATATTAAAATTCATGATTTTATTTGCATCTGGATAATTTTGTTTATATGTATAAATTGTATTAATCTTACATTCTTTTTCCAAAACAAAATATTTAAGATTGTCAAAGACAAAATATGAATATGAATATAATAAATTAACAACCGGAATTAACAAATGTATATTTTGTTTTTCATAACCGATTTTTGTTTGATAGCCTGTTTTTGAAAGTAAAAACCATGTTAATAAATTCTGTTCATTTTTAGTCGACAATATATTTTCTGAAATTTGTTCGCATAATTTTAAAAATGCATAATCATTAAGACTCAAATCATTTTTATATTCTATCATTTTCTCAATTAACCTATAATGATCTGATTCAGCGGCTTGTGTCCAAAACTTAGAAATTTCTTCTTCATTAACAGAGCCCAATTTTAAATTTTTATATTTTTTGGGGTAAATAAAGCTTAACCTAGTACCATAAAAATTTATTTCTAAAAACGCATAATCTTTTTTAGCTGTTGGTTTTTGTAATTTGGGAATTGGTCTTAGATTCATTTGCACAACATTATTATTTGGCAGCTTAATTTTAGTAAGTTTTTTATTAGAAATTTTTGTTATTGGTATTTTTGTTATTTCTTCCTTAAGAACAGGAACTTTGGCTGGTCCTGGTAGTTTAACTGGATTTCCCTGCTTCAATAATTCAATATTTTCCCAATCATTTTTTAGAAATTCTGAAAACTCTTTATCTCTATTTTCCTTATATTTTTTAAATGCTTCTAATTCAGTATTTATATATGTTTCGTATTCTTTTTGCAAATCATTATATGTTATAGAATCTTTTTGCGCTAACAAACAATTTATTATAAGTATTAACACTAAAGAAAGTAATGTATTTTTCATGGTCTGTATAGTTTTAGATTTAATGTAAAAAGACAATATTTATGCCATTGATGTAAAGATAAAAATTTTAGTCCTAAAATAAAATTTAAACGCATTGATTTTAAATAAATTAGCTTATGCATAAATATTACTAATAAATATTATTTAAAAACTCTTTTAAATAATTATTTTTTTTTAGACATTTACAAAAAATAATAATTAGTTATAAAACCATTAATTTAATATTATGAATAATACAAAACTACGAGTCATAAAAGACTTTGAGAAGCTTGAAAAGGAGATAATCGAGCAAATAAAACTAACATATCCAGATGGTTTTAGTCAACATCTAATTCAATTTACTAACAAAGAGGGAAAGCTAGTTAGTGCTTTACCTTTTGAAACAAATGATAAAATATATCTAGTTCGAATGACAACACAAGAAGCTCAGAGTATTATTTTTGATGATGAAGACTATGATGATGATGGTTTATTAAAAGATGAAAGCAAAGAAGAGTTTGCTGATAAATATGCAGAATTAGATTACTTAAATGATAATGATGATGATGATGAGCCTATTTATAAAGACAATTCTGATCAAATATTTAAAGGATCACTTCATGATAAAGAAGATGATGATAATAAAGACTAATAGCTATAATTTAATTAAAAAAAATAAGAGCCGGTAAATCCGGCTCTTATTTTTTATGACGTTATTATTATTTTAAAACACCTAATTCTTTTCCTATTTTTTCAAAAGCTGCAATTGCTTTATCAAGATGTTCTATTTCATGTGCTGCTGAGAGTTGAACTCTAATACGTGCAAGTCCTTTAGGAACAACCGGATAACAAAATCCTATAACATAAATTCCTTCGTCAAGTAATTTAGCTGCAAAATCCTGAGCTAATTTAGCATCATACAACATAACAGCACAAATTGCAGAAGCAGTAGGCTTAAGATCAAATCCTATTTTACTCATTTTCTCCATAAAATATTCAGTATTCCTATGAAGTTTATCCTGCAATTCATTTGTTGCACTCATCATTTCAACCATTTTTATTCCAGCTGCTGCTACCATTGGAGGTATAGAGTTTGAGAATAAATAAGGGCGTGATTTTTGACGCAACATATCAATTATTTCCTTTTTACCAGTTGTAAATCCACCAATAGCTCCACCAAAAGCTTTACCCAAAGTTCCTGTTATAATTTCAACTTCACCTTTTAGATTAAAATGCTCTGTAACACCACGTCCAGTATTTCCAACAACTCCAGCAGAATGAGATTCGTCCACCATTACCATTGCATTATATTTATTTGCTAATGCAACTATTTTATCTAATGGAGCAACATTTCCATCCATAGAGAACACACCATCAGTTACAATTAATTTAAATCTGCAATCTTTTGCCGCCTGAAGTTGTTCTTCTAAACTTTCCATATTAGCATTTTCATAACGGAATCTTTGTGCTTTACATAACCTTACACCATCAATAATTGATGCATGATTTAATGAATCAGATATTATTGCATCCTCCGCTGTTAACAATGGTTCAAACACACCACCATTAGCATCAAAACATGCAGCATATAAAATAGTGTCTTCTGTACCAAAAAATTCCGCAATTTTTTGTTCCAGTTCTTTATGTAAATCTCCTGTACCACAAATAAATCTAACAGATGACATACCATAACCATGTGTTTCAAGCGCCTCTTTTGCAGCAGCTATTAAGTGTGGATTGTTTGATAGTCCTAAATAATTATTTGCACAAAAGTTTAATACTTTATTCCCAGAACTCACTTCAATCTCTGCTCCTTGTGGAGATACAATTATTCTTTCGGATTTATATAATCCGGCATCTTTAATATCTGAAATTTCTTTCGCTAAAAACTCTTTAAATTCTTTGTACATATCATTTATTTTTTAGTGTTAATTATTGATTTTCAAAAATATAATTAAGTTTGAATTATACAAAGATTAATTATCAATAATTTAAAAAAACTATTATTATGTATTAAATTTTATTTCAACAAATTGAATTTAATACTATTCCCAACTTAACACATCCCTTGCCTATAAGCTTTTTCAGACAATACAAATATCACTTATAATTTTGAACAATTAGTTTCTATAATTTTATGAAAATTAAATTAATATATTATCTTTGCAGCCCGGTTCGAGAAACCGTAACTAAGTTTTTAACTAAAAAATTAAAATTATGGCAGTTAAATTAAGACTTGCAAGACATGGTCGCAAAAGTAAACCTTATTACTACATTATTGCAGCCGACAGTAGAACTCCACGTGATGGAAAGTTTATTGAAAGATTAGGATCTTATAATCCAATTACAAATCCTGCAACAATCAATTTGGATTTTGATAAAGCTTTAGATTGGATGATGAAAGGTGCTCAACCAACAGAAACTGTAAAAAGAATTTTATCTTACAAAGGTGTTTTGATGAAAAAACATTTATTGGAAGGTGTAAAAAAAGGAGCTTTCAACGAAGAAGAAGCAGAAAAAAGATTCAAAGCATGGTTAGAAAATAAAAACCAAAAAGTTTCAGCTAAATTATCTGACATCTCTGCTAAAGAACGCGAAGAAGCTAAAGCTAAGTTAGCCGCTGAAACAAAAATCAAAGAAGAAAGAGCACAGGCAATTGCTAAAAAGTATGCAGCTGAAGAGGAAGCAAAAGAAGCTGAAGAAGCTTCTGCTGAAGAAGAAGTAAAAGAAGATGCTGTTGAAGCTCCTGTAGAAGAGACTCCTGCAACTGAAGTAAAGGCTGAAGAAAAACCAGTAGAAGAAAAACCAGCGGAAGAAGAACCAGCGGAAGAAAAGAAAGAAGAACCTAAAGAAGAAAAGACAGAAACAGAAGAAGAGAAATCTGTAAAAGAAGAAAAAAAAGAAAAATAGTCAATGAAATTTGACAACCAGAAACTAATTCACATTGCTTATACTATTAAGCCACACGGATTAAATGGTTATATAAGTATAAAACTAATTTCTGGATTTTTACAAGAAATTTTAATAAAAGACAAACCGGTATTTCTTTATATTCAAGGGATACCGGTTCCTTTTTGTTTAGAAGATAAAAAACAAGCTGGAGCTTATATTGCAATTAAATTAAAACTTGTCAAAAATAACGAAGATGCTCAAAAATATCAAAACTGTAATGTATACATTTTTGAATCAGAATTAGAACAAAGTAATTCTGATTCTGACAATTTTGATTTAATAGACTATGCTGTATATGATAAAAATCATGGATTTATTGGAAACATAATTAATTTTATTGATATCCCGAACAATCCTGTCATTGAAACCCAATTTGATGACAAAACAATTACTTTACCATATAATGACAAATTCATTATAAACATAAATCATAACAATAAATCAATAAATATTTCTACTCCTAAAGGTTTAATTGATATATATTTAACTTAATCATTTTATTTCAAAACATATATCTCTAGTTATAATGGTTTTTATATTTATATTTGTTGCATTTAATATGCAACCTTTTAATTGCGTTAAAAGTCTGACTTATTAGTTAACAAAATGCCTGACTTACAAGAAATAATTGCCAGATGCAAGAAAATGGAGAAAAAAGCACAACGATTGTTGTACAATCAATATGCACCATTGTTTCTTGGTATTGCATTTAGGTATAGTAAGTCAAAAGAAGATGCTGAAGATATTTTACAAGAATCTTTTGTAAAGATTCTTACAAGAATAAATCAGTATAGTGAAACAGGCTCTTTTGAAGGTTGGATGAAAAGAATTTTAGTGAATACTGCAATAAGTTATTATAGATTATCACAAAAACATAATTTTCATAAAGATTTTGATAGTATTCCTGAAACAAGTATTGAAGATTACGAAATAGATAACAGTGAATTTACTAGGGAAGAATTATTAAACAGTATTAACAAACTTCCTGAAGGTTTTAAAGTTATCTTTAATTTATATGCAATTGAAGGCTATAAGCATAGAGAAATTGCTGAGATTCTAGGAATATCCATTGGGACATCAAAATCTCAATATAGCAGAGCAAGAGCATTATTACAAATAAAATTAAAAGAATTAAAGACTGTAAAAACCAGTCATATGAAAAATTTATGAGTAATAAACATAACATAGAAGATTTATTTAGTTCAATGTTTGATACCTATACTCAGACTCCATCAAATAATGTATGGAATAATATTAATAAGAAACTAATTGGACCACGCCTAGAAAACATATATCAAAATGCTTTTAAAGGATTTAAATTAAGCCCATCCAATCAAACTTGGAGACGAATTGCTGCTGCTGTTTGGTTTAATAGATTTATCCATTTTTCTCCTTTTAGTTTAAATATTTATTATATCGGAATTATTATTACAGCAGTTATTGGAACAGTAATAACAGTAAATAATAATCCTGATCTTAATTTTATTCATTTCTCTGAACCATTTGATAAAGCAAACACAATTAACCCAAGCAAAATAAACTTTGAACAAACAGCAAATAATAATTTAGAATACCGTAATGCAATACCAAACCCATATGACTTAAAACCCAAATCCGAGCCTAAAAACCTAACTAAAAATCCTGTTTCAACAATAGAACTTAATAACATCAATTCTAATAATAATATTCAAACATCCATTATAAGTTCAGAAAATAATCAAGAGATTAATAATTCATCTAATCCTGTACTAGATAATAATGCAATTGTTACTACAGAAAAAGAAATTAATAATTCTTTCTCAGAAAATAGTACTAATCCAAATTATTTTGCAAATAATAAATCAAATATTGACAAATTTAAAAATGTAACTAATTCAAATTTTAAATTAAATAAACTATTAATTAATAATATATACACTTTAACATATCAACCAACACCATTCGAAATTGCAGATATTATTATTCCAGAAATACCTAAACAAAATATTATTATTTATGATACAATTGGTGTAGATTATCATGGAAATCCTATTTTAAATGAAAAATCATATTTTGCATTTGATTTATATTTTAATCCATTCTATCAAACGTATTTCACAAATTTAATAAATCCAGAATTATCTAATAATTTTGAATTATACAAATCTAATATAGATCCTCAATTATCATACAGTGTCGGAATTGGATTTTCTTATTCATACAAAAACTTTAGAATTGAAACGGGTATTGGATATCAAAACTTACATGAATTATTTAATACAAGTGTAAATCAATACGAAATCAATTCTTATACAGAATATGAATATAATGAAAATGAATTTTGGGAATACAATACTATTCAAATACTTGATATAGATGAATTTATACAAGACAATATTGTCTATATTGACTATGTTGATTCTGTTTTAACATCAGTTATTGATAGTAGTTTAGTTTGTTATAAAGACTCTGTTTTAGTAAATAAAAATTTATATGCGAATAACAATTATCAGTTTCTTGACATACCTATAGTTGGTGGTTATGAATTTAAACTTGGGCAAATTAGTATTACACCGAAAGCTGGTATTATTAGCAGTATATTACTAAATAAAAAAGGTACATGTTATAACATACTAACAAATGATATCTCAAATGTTGCAACAACACCTATCTCAAAATTTTTATTTGATTATTATGCTAGTATTAATTTACAATATTCTTTTGGAAAACATACATCCATATATATTGAACCCAATATGCGTAACGATATAAATTCTATATTTGAAGAACCCTATGCAATTACTCAAAAAAATCGCAAATTTGGTTTTAAAACAGGCATTTATTTTAAATTCTAATGTTTTTAAAAAAAGTATATATCACAATTATTTTACTTGCAAGTATTTATTTACCTATTTACAGTATTTGTAATGCAAATTTTCATTATTACGAAAATGAAGATATGGAAATTGTATTTGTAAATGAATCTAATTGTTTAAACGAAGGAACTATTCACTATTATTGGGACTTTGATGATGGAGCAACAAGTTATGAAGAAAATCCTGCACATATATATACAACTCCTGGTATATATAATGTACGTCTAACAATTATTACTTCTGAACTATGTTATGATATAGAGACAAAAGAGGTTTATGTTGGTATTCCTCCAACATCTCCATATTGCTTATTAGATATTTGTTTTGAAACCTCTAATGCTACTAGTCCCTATTATAATAATGGAACTGCCCGTGTAACTGGCTTTTCTGATATTCCATGTTGTTATACTGCTCTTTGGAGTAATGGAATGGAAGGAGAACAAATTACAAATTTAGAACCCGGAACATATTGTGTTACACTTACAAATGGCGAACAATGTTATGGTACCAATTGTGTTACAATTGGATATAACAATAACTGTTCTTCTTCTTTTTTAATAGACTCTGTAACATTTTCTCATCTTGAAGGAGCATATCGATTTATAAACAATTCACATGGAGAGTCAGATATATATCATTGGACTTTTGGCGATGGAACACATCATTATGGTCAAAATCCACTACATGTCTATAGTGAATCAGGAACATATAACGTTTGTCTGGAAATTTATACTTTTTTTGGTTGTGAAGATATTTTCTGTAAAGAGATAACTGTTGGTTCAACATATCCCACAACAGCAAATTTATACGGAACTGTTTTTGCTGGAAACAATCCCTTACCAGAAGGTATTGCTGTATTATATCAAATCGAAGATAATGTTTTTTCTGCTATTGAATATTCCATTATTGAAGATGGAGAATATATATTTTCTAACTTAGCTAAAGATCAGTTATATTTAACACACTTAATTCCATATTTTAATACATCAGAAACTTATTTCCCTAAATACCTAGCTACATATTCAGATAATGAAATTTATTGGCAAAACAACTCATTTATCAATTTATATACAGACACAATATTTGAAAGTTCTTTATCATCTTATAATGAAATATACTATAACAATGGTTTTATTTCTGGCAAAGTGTTTTACAACGACATCAGTGCGTATGAAGATAGCATTTTTAGCCAGTCATGGATTATCCCAATAAATCCTGAACCAAACCTTGCAAGCAATATTGTAGTCTTATTAAAAGACTCTAATCATCAAACTATTGATTTTGATTTAACTAACAGCAATGGTCAATATTTTTTTGAATATCTTGAATATGGAGATTATTATATTTCTGTTGAAAAAGCTGGGATATCTAGTGATGAAATTTTTGTAAGTATTTCTGAAACTCAAACTGTAAGTTCAAATAATGATTTTAATATCGAACAAAATAATATTAATAGTCTTGAAACTAATCGATTTTCTAAACATTTTTCGTTATTTCCAAATCCATGCTCAAATAAAATTTTTATAGAATCTCCTTTTAATTCAATTGAAAAAATCGAATTAATAAATTCTGAAGGGAAAATTCTTAATGTTTTAACTAAATTTAACACTCATCTACCAGTAGACATATATCACTTGCCAACAGGCAATTACGCACTTAAATTTTATCATAAAGACGATATAATCATTAAACCCTTTATTAAACTTTAATTTTTTCATTTTTTAATGCAACCTTTTTTCGATTTTCTATGTTCTTTATATGATTGCTTACTCCTAAGCAAGGCGGCAATTATTTCTAGTAAGCAAAAACAGGGTGCTCATAGCACCCTTTCCTCTTTTTATATGATTTGATTTTTTGAATGATATTTATTTTATAATAATAATAAC
>CAYUWD010000115.1:0-12019 GCA_964448235.1 uncultured Bacteroidales bacterium
CTCAGCACATCGTAATCTTTGCAAGCTATCATATTTGCAAAGATATACGCCAAAAATAACATTGTAGGGATTGGGATACCCCGAACTGCGATTACATCTTGTTCGGGGTTACAAATATTAAGCCCCTACAGGGCTTTTATACAACCCTTAACAAATTTTCAAATTGTCATGTACTAATACAATAATGTAACCATTGAAATTAAATCAACATTAGATAACTTATAATATTTTCTTGGTATCCTAGTGATTCTATTAAATTATCAAAATAGTTTTTATTAATCTAAGCTAATAAGCGCTTTTTTGCTAATTTTATATCAAATTTGCATTATGAAACCACTTCTACTATCACTCTTATTGATTCCATTTTTATTATCCGGACAATCCCTAAGGGTAATGACATACAACATAAGGTATGATAACCCAAAAGATGGTACGAACAATTGGCTGATGAGAAAAAAAGAGCTTGTTGATCAGATAGACAAGTTGCATCCTCAAATATTTGGTATTCAGGAAGGCTTGTACCACCAAACTAAATTTATTGATTCTGCTTTTGTAAAATATACATTCATTGGAGTTGGCAGAGAAGATGGAAAAACTAAAGGCGAGTTTGCAGCAATTTTCTACGATAGTACAAAGTTTGAATTAAAAACCTCAGATACATTCTGGCTTTCTGAGACACCGAACGAACCATCTGCAGGTTGGGATGCATATCATAAAAGAATATGTACTTATGGATGTTTTATCCACAAAAAAACAGAGCAGGAATTTTGGGTATTTAATGTTCATCTTGATCATGCCGGAAGTAAATCAAGAAAGAATTCGGCTAAGTTATTACTTAAAACCATTAACTATTTAGTTGATGAAAATATTCCGGTATTTGTAATGGGCGATTTTAATTGCAGTCCATCGGATGCTCCTGTAAAGATTATAAAGAAGGAGCTTAAAGATGCATATAAATATGCTGACAAAAACAGCTCTCAGGTTGAAGGGACATTTAATAATTTTGAAAATTCCTTTACTCCTGAGGATAGAATTGATTACATTTTTGTTAAAAACATTAAACTCAAAAGATATGAGCACAGAAACGACAGAAGAATTGATGGTTACTTTTTCTCCGACCATCTTCCTGTTTTTGTTGATTTTAACTTTTAAAGTATAAATTCATCAATTTGTACAGCATTATTTATGCTTTTTTGATTTCTGGCACATTTTTCGAAAAACAATAATTAAATTTGTTAAAACTTTGAATCATGAAAAATAAAACAATCAACTTAAAACTATTATTTGTATTACTAATATCAGTAATTTATACATCTGCGTTTGCACAGGTCAAGTTTTCTGATAACTATAAAGTTCTTAAAGGGCATTCGATTAATGTATGGGAGGTACTGTTTAATAATGATGGTAGTAAACTCTATTCTTGTGGAGGAAACAATCAGGTCTTAGTTTTTAACACTTCAGATGGAAGCATTAATGCCCGAATTGAAACACAGGAAAACTTTCTGCATGCTATTGCCCTAAATCCGGACAACACCTTACTTGCTTATGGAGGCTATAATAATGATCAGTTAATAATTTGCGATGCTGATAATTTAACAACTAAATTTATTATTGAAGATTTTAGTACAGTTAATGACATTTGTTTTTCTCCAAATGGTGAAATAATGGCAGTTGCGGGATTAGATAAATCTGAAGGGGCAAATGCATTTATTTCATTATATAATACTGAAGATTTTAAGAAAATTACAGATGCATTTGTGCAACATAACGATGAGTACCCGGATGTTATAGATTTTAGCAAAGATGGGAAATATCTTGCATGGGGGATATGCAATTTAAATCAAGGAATTAAACTTTATGATATTGAAAGCAAAGAAATAAAAATCGATATCAAAACTGAAACAGATATAATTGCTATCAAATTTAGCCCTGATGGGAAGCATATAGCAGGAGCTGGATATGATAATATGATTTACATTGCTGATATTGAAACAGGAAATATCGTTCGTAAACTTTCTGGCTTTGAAAAATCTGCAGTAACTATTACATATAGTCCTGATGGCAAAACACTAGCAGCTGCCGGATTTGACTATTCATGTAGATTTAAAACATGGGATACTGAAACAGGTGAACTAATTCAATCAGTAGGTGGCAAAGGAGCTGATGTAACAAGTCTTGACTATCACCCAGATGGAAATATCATTGCCTTGTCTAATGTAACATATGGAGACTTGTTTGAAGCCCCCACCGTAAGTTTATTTTATTCAGAAAAAGCTTTATCTGAAGTAGAATGGGTAAAAATAAATTCAAATGAAAACGGACTTATTATTGAATTTCCTGAAGAACCAGAAGCATCGGTAAAATCTGATAAATATTATAAATATTACGATTATTTACTGCAGGTTCCCGGAAAATCATATCAGGTAAGAGCAACAGAGTATCTTTATGATATTAATGACATAAAAAGACAAGAAACAATCGATAAAAAAGCTCAACAATTTGAATCATCTAAAACAAATATTAAAAACATCGAATATTCGAATAAAAACGCTCCGTCTTTTGAAAAAATAGGATACAAAGGTGACTTACGTTATCATCAACGTGTAATATTTGTTGATAATGTTATGTATTCAATTGTTTATATTGATTACGAAAAAGATGTCAACATAGAAGAAGAAAGATTCTTTAATTCATTTAATGTAAAATAATAGTTGAATTTATTTTTTTGGAGGAAAAGATGAATATCATTTTATTTTTTCTGTTAAATACTTTGACAAATCTTACCTATATTTTAATTAGAACCAAAAATTAGTATGATATTCTAATAACTTTTGTCTTGATTTTACGTTAGATTATTAGTTATTTTGAAAAAATCAAACTTATGGAAGAAAACACTATGCAGGATCCTGCAAGAAGAGAACCCAGACCACAAAATCTGGAACAAGCAAAAGTTCAACCTCCTCAACAGCAGCAGGCAGTGCCAAACCAACAACAGGTAAATGTTCAACAACAGCAACCAGTTCCACAACAGCCGGTAGCTCAACCACAATATCAACAACAAGCTTATCAGCAGCCAAATCCTCAGCAACAATATCAGCAACAACAACAACAACAACAACAACAACGACAACAACCAAATTTACAAGTAAACAATTATAATCAAGCAGCACAACCGCAATATAAGCCGGTAAAAGTTGGCGAATGGATAGGAACTATGATACTTTTAAGTATTCCTATTGTAGGTTTTATTTTATTAATCGTTTGGGCATTTGGTAATAAAAAACCCAGTAAAGCTAACTGGGCCAAAGCTAAATTATTATTAGCATTAATTATTTCCGGAATTATAATTATTACGTTCCTTCTTATGTTTATAATTACAGGAGCTTCTCTCAATTTAAATAATTTAACCATTTTTAATCCATAATAAATTTACTATATTCTTTTCTAAATAAGATTTGTCATATTTGTAGTAATAAATAATTGCTATTTTTGCCTTAAAATATATCCTAATATGCAAAGTATTTTACAACAAACTTATAACACAATCATAGATGATTCAAAATCAAATATTGGTAATTTAATAATTAAAAAAGTCGTATTTGGTGTTAACATGACAGCAATTGAGCTATCTGATGGAAGTATAGGCGTTGCAAGTACTCTTTTTGAAAAATTAACTAGACCACATAAAAAAAATAGGTATTTTGGTGATTTTTCTCCTTCAAAATTTAGTGGCCAAAAAGTCTCCGACTTATTTATTACAGACAGAGAATCTGACCTTATCAGCACCTTAAAAATCTCCGTACTCAATGCACTTTCAGCAAAACAACGAGAGCTTGCTGGTTATACTATATTGGAAAACACAGATCCTATTGATTTGATTGAAATAGCACCACAACAGAACATAACTCTTGTAGGAGCTTTTCGTTCATATATCGAGCTCCTTTCAGAAAAGAAAACAAACTTAAAAGTTCTAGAACTAAACGAAAATATTTTCTTTAAAGAACATAAAAAATACTATGTTCCTGCCGAAAAATACATTGATTTATTACCCAAATCCGAAGTAATAATAATTACCGGACTAACTCTTATCAACAATACAATTGACGGAATATTAAAAGCTGCCAATCCTAATGCTAAAATAATTGTTGTTGGTCCAACAGCAAACATTCTTCCTACAATATTATTTAATAATGGTGTTAATATTATTGGAGCTACAAAATACTCAAACCCAAATTTATTATATAAATTAATAAGCGAAGGAGCAAACGCCTATCATTTATTTAAATATTGTGCTAAAAAAATATGCATTATAAATGAATAAAACCATTTTAAATGATAAGTGGATCAAAGCTTCGGTAACCGGAACAATATGGGCTGCATCTGAAATTGTGTTTGGAAGTTTTCTGCATAATCTCAAAATACCTTTTTGTGGCAATATTCTTACTGCTATTGGTTTAATCATCCTAATATCAACAGCTTTCCTTTGGAAAGAACGTGGAATTTTTTGGAGAGCCGGTTTAATTTGCGCCCTGATGAAAACAATGTCTCCATCTGCAGTAATTTTTGGTCCTATGATTGCCATATTTACTGAGGCTCTTATTCTTGAGATAACAATATTGTTATTAGGCAGAACTTATTTTGGCTTTATTCTGGGTTCATCAATTGCAATGTCGTGGAACTTATTACAAAAAGTTATTAGCTATATTATCTTCTATGGATTTGACATCATTCGTATTTATAAAGGACTGGTAAAAATTGCTGAAAAACAGCTTTCTTATAATTTTGATTTACTATGGATGCCAATACTAATACTAACTAGTTTATATGCAATTTTTGGGATAATTGCAGGAATAATCGGAATCCGAGCAGGAAAAATGGCTCTTAAAAATTCAAATAAAAACGAATATTCCTCATATAATTCTGCATTAAAAGATAAAAAGCAAAACAAACAATTCAAATATTCACTATTTTGGTTATTCCTTAACATATCATTTATTATTACAGGACTATTTCTTTTTAACAAAACAAATTGGTTTATATGGGGTCCTATTACAATTATCATAGCAATAATATGGATACTAAAATATCGTAGAGCTTTACAAAAAATATCTAAACCTAAATTTTGGATCTTTTTTATAGTCATTACATTCATAACTGTTTTTGTTTTTTCAAGATTGCAGTCAGAAGACGATGCACTAATAACAGGACTTATTACAGGGATGCAAATGAATTTGAGAGCCGTCCTTATGGTATTGGGTTTTTCTGTTTTATCTGTCGAATTATATAATCCTATTGTTAAAGATTTTTTTAGAAAAACATCTTTTCGGCAATTACCTGCTGCACTAGAATTATCTGCTGAAAGCTTACCACTATTTATCTCTTCAATCCCTGACTTTAAAACTGCAATTAAAAAACCTATAAGCATTTTTTCAAGTGTTGTACTTCTTTCCAATAAACGTTTAAAAGAAATTGAAGCTGAGATACAAATATCAGCCAAAATTATCATCGTTAGTGGAGAAAAAAATGAGGGTAAAACAACAACCATCAAAAATATGATCTCAGAATTTAAAAAAAAGCAAATACATTTTGGTGGTATTATTTCAGAAAAATATTATGAAAATAATCTCTTAAAAGGATACGACATACTTAATGTTAAAACAAATGAAAAACAAGGATTCTTACGAAAAGGTGATTATAATAATTCCGATAAAATCAGAAAATACTCTATCTTAAAATCTGGTTTAAAATTTGGCAACGATACAATAATGTCTTCAATAAATAATAATGATATAGTTATTATCGACGAAATAGGACAACTTGAGCTCAACAATAAAGGTTGGCACAATTCTATTGTTAATTTATTTCTGTCAGACGTAAAATATATAATTTTTTCAATTCGTACAGAATTTGTAAATGATATCATAAGCAAATACAACCTAAACAAAACACAAGTTTTCCCAATTTCACAAAATTCATACATAAAAATCATCAAGTCTATTCAAGTTTAATCTTTGTTACAATTACAAAACACGCTTTGTTAATAAATTTCAATTTAAGGATATTCAAATTCTCATAAATATGTTACATTTGTCTCATTATTATATTTTTTACATATACTAACTACAAAACCAAGAAAAAAATGAAAAAACTTATTTTATTTGCCTTTTTATTAACTACTGTTATTTATTTATTTTCCCAAGATTATCTTGTTAACTTTTCCGGACAAGGTTTAGCAACAACTGTTGATAGTGTTCAAATTGAAAATGTTTCACAAGACAAATCAATTACAGTTATGGGAGATAATACTTTGCATCTTGTTGATGCTGTAAGCAATATAAAAGACTTGACCACAAACAAGTCGATAAACATTTTCCCAAACCCTTCATCAGGAATGATTAATGTTACATTTATGTCGGATTTCTCAGAAAAAGTAAATGTTCAAATTTTTGATCTTACAGGAAAAGTAATACACAAAACAAATTTGGATATTTTTGTTGGGCAAAATTCTTTAAAACTTTCCGGATTTGCTAATGGAATGTATATACTTAATATTAGTGGAAATAATATTAACCATACAGAAAATTTTATCTCAAATGGCAAAGAGGACAACAACATTAAACTTGAAACGACACAATGTCCAATAGAATCCACATCATTAAAATCGGCTAACGCAAAAACTACAATACAATGGCAATATAACGAAGAAGACATTCTTGTTTTTAAGGCTTTTGCTGACGGACACTCCAGAATTTGTGTTTATTATATTACTGCCGACACTAATTTACATTTTGATTTTGTTCTTTGTCAGGATCCAAATGGATACAAATACACAGTAACAACAATAGGAAGTGTAACCTGGATGGCAGAAAACCTTCATACCACCAGATACAATAACAACATACCAATACCTAATATTGTTGACGAAACAGAATGGGAAAATAATACAGAAGGTGCTTTATGTTATTACAATGCAGATAGTGCTAATTATTCTGCTACATACGGTGCATTATATAATTATGCAGCAGTAAATACAGGCAATCTTTGTCCAAATGGATGGCATATCCCAAGTGAAACAGAATTTCAGGATCTAATTATATATTTAGAACATAGTGGCTATAATTATAATGGAAATACTGATTCAGATAATGATTTTGAAACAAATAATTATACAGCAAAATCATTATCTGCTACAAACTCTTGGCTTAATTCAAGCACAGAAGGTGTCCCAGGAAATTCAGATTTTAAAGACTACAGAAATCGTACAGGTTTTAGTGCTAAAAGCGCAGGTATGAGAAATCACATTTTGGAAGCACCCTCAAATATCCAAATCACAACTAGTTTTTGGTCTTCAACTACATCTAATGAAACATCTGCTTTAAGAATGACAATAAATTATGATGCTGTTGACACAAAAATATTAACAGGCGATAAACGATTTGGATTATCTGTAAGATGTATTAAAGATTAAGCAATTTATTGTTATGAAAAGAAAACACTTATACATTAAACTATTTATTTTTAGTGTAATATTAGGTATAACTTTTACATGTAAATCACAACAAAATATTATAACTGAATCAGAAGATACTAAAACTATTACTGGTTTTAGTTTATTTAACAAACTGCCAGGAATATGGTGTGGCCCGGTAAAATCATCAACTCCAGCAGGGAGCTTTGACAAATGGTTCGTTGACCTTCGTCCTGTATCAAATAATCAAATTTCTCAATTCTCACTATTAGATGCAAATACTATTAATAATTATAGTTTTTTTATTATTGATTATTTATGTGAACAACGCATCGCACTTCGAACAGAAGGTTGTTTTGCAAATTCATGTTGCATTACGTATGAAATATTAGATTCTGTAAATGAAACAGAAACATTTTACAGATTTAGCGATTTTGTAGGTGGAACAAATCGCGCATATACTGAAATATCTTTTATTGATAACACTATGCAAATGGATGTTTACACAAACAAATTTAATGAAAAATCAAAACCTGTTTTTCATTCAAGTTGGAAAGCAAAAAAATATGATTCTGAACAAGCTAGAATATCATCCAAAATTTTAGATTATCCAAAAGAAATTCCTGTTATTGATCTTAGTAATTCTTTTAATAACATGAATGAAAGTGTTTTTTTTGAATTTAATACAGATCCGTACAAATCTAAAGACCAACCATATACAGGTAAAATAAATCTTAAAATAAATATCGATTCAAATTTTAATATTAAAAAAGATGATGAAATAGAAGTTTTACTAACAGTAAAACCTCTATTTGACGGTTTAAAATACATTAAATCAAATTTAAATTATGCATCAAAATCGGTATATTTAACAGGCAATACAAACGAATTTATAATAAACGATGTCCATCCCGGAAAATATTACATCTATGCTTTTGTTGATTTGAATGGAGACAAACTTCACACATCAGGTGAATATATGAGCTCGAAAGGAATTCCTGAAATAATTGTTGACCCTGAAAATGAAACCAAATATGAAATTTTGATAGACATGCAAATCCCGTAGTTACTAAGTAAAAATGAAAAAGCTTAAGGCAGTGATATTCGACATGGATGGTGTTCTAATTAATTCAGAACCTTTATGGAAAATTGCAGAAACTGAAATATTGTCATCCATAGGTGTCCCTGTTACTGAAGAACAAATACACAACACATCTGCAATGAGTGTAAAAGGGATTTGCGAATATTGGTATGCAATTCATCCGTGGAAAAACAAATCTTTTGAGGAAATTGAAAAACTTATTGTAACAAGAGTGATTGAATTAATTAAAACACATGAAACAAGGATACCGGGAGTTAATGAATTAATTGAATATATAAATACAAAAGGATATAAAATTGGTTTAGCAACAAATTCTTCTCATGACATTATTGATGTTGTACTTAAAAAAATTGGTATTAAACATTATTTTAATTTTATTGCATCTGTTAAAGATGTAAAAAGAGGAAAACCAGAACCAGATGTTTATCTTTATGCTGCAAAAAATTTAGATGTTGAACCTAAAAATTGTCTCGTTGTTGAAGATTCTATTGTAGGAATAAATGCTGCACATAGAGCAGGAATGTCTGTTGTTGCAATACCAAATAAACGAGATTTTGATAAGCTTGATTTTGAAATTGCAGACTTTAAAATACGAACACTTAAAGAATTTCCAATCTCAATCCTGAGTTAAAAAATGACTTCCTGAATAAACTTTCAAAATCCTCATCATTTAATGGATCGAAATTATATGTTTTAATTCCTTAGCAAAGAGATATTTCACTTATTCTTATTTGAATTATCTTATATCCCTGAAAATAATTCACTGTAATAACAGTAATAATTAAACAAAGGAATTTTTTCATAATTATATTTATTATAAGGTAAATATCTCACTTTTTTTTCTATAATAAATATATTTGTAAATTAAATCAATTTAGATGAATTATTTAGATATTAATTCCTGGAAAAGAAAAGAACATTTCGAGTTTTTCAAAGATTTCAAAGAACCATTCTTTGGAATAGTTACTGATATTAATTGTACAAATGCATACAAATTATGTAAGGAAAAGAAAATCTCGTTTTTTGCATATTATTTACATAAATCACTAAAAACAGTTAATGAAATAGAGGAGTTTAAATATCGTATCGATGGTAATAAAATTATTATTTGTGATAAAATCCATGCAGCGGCCACTATAGGAAGACCAGACAATACTTTTGCATTTACATTTATTGAATTTATTGCTGATTTTAAAGAGTTTAACATCAAACTTCAGGCAGAAATTAAAAGAGTACAACAAACTCCCGGCTTATTTCTTTATCAGGATAAAACCAGAAAAGATGTAATTCATTATTCATCTACTCCATGGTTAAATTTCAAAGGTCTGACACATGCAAGAAATCACACAAATGGAGATAGCACTCCATTAATAGTATTTGGGAAACTCCATGAGGATAATGGAAAATTCGAAATGCCTGTAGCTATTAATGCTCATCATGCTCTTATGGATGCATATCATGTCTCTCAATATTACAAAAAATTTGAGGAAGAGCTTAATACTTAATTTATATTTATAGATTAGCCCCAATAATATTCTTATCATTTAAAATTAAGTACAAAGGAAATATAAGTAAAATTTTAGTACATGAAAACAAATTGATTCCGCCAAAGACACATATTTCTATAGATTTTAGTATTTTCATATCGGCATTTTATCGCAACACTAATTTAGATGAGAATACTATAGCTATAATTTTTTGAATTATAGAGTTTTACGATTTTTTTAATTAAGAGTTGCGAATTTAGGAACATTCGGAGGAGCCAGACTTGAGCATTTATCACTTTTGAGCAATGGTGTATAACGCTAAAATAGAGTTATATTTAATGTATAAGTGATAAAATAATATTTCTATTAAAATTCAGTTATTATTAAATAATCTCAAAATCAAAACATTATGAAAACCAGAAATCTATTATTTTCAATTTCTCTTTTAGTAATTATTGCGATGTCTTCGTGTGCTGTTCATAAGAGTGAATCATTAGGTTGTCCCTCATTTTATGATTCAAGTCCAACTCGTGGAGGCTCACTGACTGCATATAATGAATCCTATGGCGGTATTTATGAAACAAAAAATGAGCGAAAAGTATTGTTCAATGCATACTTAACCCTAACTGTAAAGAACCCTGATACAGCAAATGTTTATATTGAGCAAATTGCAAAAAAATATAATGGGTATGTTAATCAAATTGGTACATACAGCTCAACAATAAGAGTTGAAAGTGACAAACTAAATGATGCATTGAAAGAAATTGAAGCTCTGGGCAGAGTTGATAGGAAATCAATCTCGGGACAAGATGTAACAGACGAATACCTTGATTACGAAATTCGACTTGAGAATGCCCATAAGGCTCGTGAAAGATATCTCGAACTACTTGAGAAAGCCGAAAATGTTGAGGCTGCTCTCAAAGTAGAGAAAGAGCTCGAAAGACTTAACGAAACTATAGACCTGCTTACAGGAAAAATGAACAGAATAGATCATTTGGTTCAGTACTCAACAATTACCATTAGTTTAAACGAAAAGAAAAAACCCGGTGTGCTTGGTTATGTTGGAATGGGCTTATATTATTCAGTTAAGTGGTTGTTTGTCAGGAATTAATCATTCCTTAATAAATTTCGCGGTAATTATATCTGCGCCATTTAACAATACTATGGTATACAACCCATTTTTAAGATTCGAAACATCTATTGTTTCATTAATATCATTGATATAGGATTCTTGAATAAGTCTCCCCATGATATCATATATAAATATGGATAATGCCTCAAAGCTTTTACGATTTTGAATATCTAATTGTAAATAATTATGTGTAGGGTTAGGATAAATTGTATTCTCTTCAGATTGAGACATAATAACTTCTTCAATATAAGTATAGCCATCATTATCAAGTGTGTATAAAACTTTTCCCCATGAATTAACAAAGTATAATTGATTCTCATCATATGCATATGCAATAAAACCATCAGGGCTACCTAAATAAACCGTACAAGTTTCTACAGGATTTTCATCCATTCTGTTTACATCACACAAAGAAAATGTAGTTCCACCTGAAGTTCCATCCCACGTATCTGCAGACCAAGACAATCCGGGAGCAAAATTTATAAAAAAGTCTCCACTAAAAAAATAATCATTATAAAGCACCGAGCTTGTTTCTCCTCCATCTGCCGTACAATAATACCCACTCGAAAAGATATACATGAAATTGTCTTTATCATAAAAACTACAATAACTTACATCACTTATAATCGGTGTTAACGTAGCGCCAAAATCCTCAGTGAAATACAAAACATGATCAATCAACATATAGCCAGACATCTGATCGTAAAAATAAATCTGTGTCAATTCCCCTTCATAATTTTGAATTTCTGTTATTTCAGGAATATCATCAATCAAAATCAATTTACATAAACAATCTGTATCTTCAGTATCTTTTGCTAAAAGAACCAAAG
>CAYUWD010000116.1:0-11594 GCA_964448235.1 uncultured Bacteroidales bacterium
AGAGTGAATTGTATGTAATCGACAAATTGTCATAGAAACTTGTTATAAAAATGAAAATTTCGTATTTTTAATCTATGAAAATATTCCGTTATATCATTTTTTTTTTTGTATCATAGCTCTTTCATCTTGTAAAAAAGATAAGCTAGAAGGGGAAATGTCAATTCTGATCGGTAGATGGAACTGGACAGATTCGTATAAGGTTAGTAATCATTGTGAAATAGATTCTCTCTGGGATTATCAGCTGATAGATTTTACTCATGCAAACAATAAATATGCATTGGAATTTCTGGAAAATGGAAGAGTGATCTTTTACACTAACGATGCTATTATTTGGAAAGATAGGGTTACCTTTAAATCAAAAAATGTAATTGAAGATGGTCCCTATGAGTATCATTTTGTTATTCAGCTAAACAATAATGACAATAATGAAATGGATGTTTGGGTAGGGCAGGATTCCTTATTATTGTGCGATTTTCCAAAGGATACGGAAGAAAATTGCTCAGAGATTTTCAATCATTTCATCAAGCAATAGTTTGTTAATATTGGTATTATTTATTATAATAACAATAAGATTTGGTTATGAACATATCTTAGAATTTAGAATCCGATAGCGAAAATATTCAGAAAGGTTTATAAAAAAAACGAAAACAAATAAACCTGTTATTATCGGTTTTAAAATAATAAATTAGGAAGATTTATCTAGTTAGAACAATGTTTTTTTCTTCTACAATTTTGCGTAGATTTATCAATGCATAACGCATTCTTCCAAGTGCAGTGTTAATACTTACATCTGTTTGTTCGGCAATATCTTTAAAACTCATACCACCATAATGACGCATCATAATAATCTGTTTCTGCTCTTCGGGTAAGAAGTCAATAAGACTACGCACATCGCTCACAATTTGTTCTCCAACTATTTTATCTTCAATATTCTCATCAGAGAATTTATCATTATTGAAAAGATCTACTTCGTGGTCATCATTAGAACAAGTATTTAGATTTTTTTCTTTTCTAAAATGGTCAATAGTTATATTATGGGCAATTCTAATTACCCAGCTAATAAACTTACCTTTATCAGTATATGTTCCAGCTTTTAGAGAGTTTATTACTTTAATGAAAGTGTCCTGAAATAAATCATCAGCAACATGTGTGTTTTTTACTGTCATTAAGATATAAGAATAGACTTTATGTTTATGGCGGGAAATTAAAGTTTCCATACATCTCTTCTCACCCATAATGAATCTCTCAATTAACTCTTGATCAGAGCATTTATTCAAATTCATAACTATAATATTTAAAAGTTACAGGGTAGAGGTTTAATCGATATATGGTCTCCTTTCGTTTTTAGTTATACAATTGTTATTACGGAATAATTCCGATTTTGTTACAGCAAATATATATAAAAAAATAAACTTGTCAATAAAATTAACGAAATGTTTATATTTTTTTTGATTTTTCTTCTTGTTTTTGAGTCCAACATCCTTTATATTTAAAAGAGAGTTTTCCCCAATAATCAGCACTGTATACAGCGACTCTGTCTATTGTGGCATCAATCTCTTCTTTTTGAAGATTTTCAGCCTCTCTTAAATTTAGAACATATAGCCACCCTTCTTTCTTACATATCCAGCATCCGTAAAGGGAATAATTTATTTCCAAAAGATCGATAGCAAATTCTTCAATCTTCTCGTCTACCATTTTGCATAATGGACTCATTACTTGAAAATAGTATTTGTCAGGATTAGATGGATATGAAAATACATCAACCCATACGGTTGAATTCTTATATTTAAATGTCCATTGCCCATCTTTTTTCCCACGAGATTTAAATGGATCTATGCCTACCTCTTCGATCGACTTTTCAATAAATTCTGTTAAGTGAAATGGTATCATAAATTTATCTTTTTTACAAAAATAATAAAATTCTAAATGAAAAAAATTAAATGAAAAAAATGATGGATGACCGATGACGGGTGACCAGTGTATTATTGCAAACAGGAGTTCGATTAGCTAGTACTTTAACTTATCACTTTAGTCGCTTCGAACTCCTAACTCCCGCAATTAACCATAAACATGTATACTATTTGCACCACTTGGGAAATATCTTATTCCTAACCAAGTGATAATCAATACTATAAAAGAAAATGCTAATAAAAACAAAAGTGATTTCTTTTTTTGAGGAAATGATTTATGTAAATGAATGCAAAACAAATAAAACAACCAGGTTAGTAGTGCCCAGGATTCTTTTGCATCCCATGTCCAATAATCTGACCATGCAGTTTTTGCCCAAAACGCACCCATTATCAATCCAAGACTAAGTAATGCAAATCCAGGGTAAACCAGACTCATGGTTAAAGTAATGTTTTTTGAAATTCCGGATTTGTTTTTTGAAGAATCAATAAGACCAATTATCGTTGTTATACAGGCTGATGCTAAAATTGCATAAGCTATCATATAAATAATAACATGAGGAATAAACCATGGACTCTGCAAAGCTGGCATTAGCTCTGTAGAAATATATTCAGGATGAATAATATCGACTAACAAGAAAACAAATGACATAACAAAACCCAGAATATATAATGGTTTTGATTTAGTTTTTAAATATATCAATAAAGTAACAAGTGAAACAAAAAACGAATACCACAAACGAGTTTCAGCCATTGTTTTTAGAGGTGGTCTGTCAATTTGAATCCAAAGAATAGCAATATATAACAGCAAAATAGAACTTGCTAATGCTGGTAAAATATAAACAAGTTTTGTAATTAGTTTGTTATCCTTTTTTAGAAACAATAATATTGTGCCACTTAACCAAAATATGGTAAAAAAAATAAAAACAATATTTAAATATTCCCATATCATTGTTTTGTTCTTATTAAATGGTTTTTATTGAAAATTAATAAAATAGAACCAATAAATACTAAGATAAAACCAAAGTATGTTACATATAACCATTTGTCTTTTACAAGAGTTAAGATAACAATATTTTTGTTGTTTTTTTTGAAGTAGCCATTAAGATATATTTTCCAGTCGTTAATATTTATAGGTTTATTAACAAGGATATCTGCATTATAACCATTTTGATTTTGGTTAGTTAATATTTTTACATTTGCTTCATATTTTGTAATTGAAGAATCCTTAGTTGAAGATTCTAACTTTAGTTCAATTAATTCTATTGCATAATTTAAGTCATACCTTTTCCCATTAGAATTAAAAGCATACCAGACTTTTTCTCCTTCAGGAATCATCATATTAAGACTGATTTTGTCAGCATGTCCCAAGTTTGCTGAAAATAGTACAAGCCATAACCCAAAGTGATTTATAAAGAATAGAATGTTTTTATAATTAAATGGGATTAATCTTTTTATTATTATGAAGCCCAGACAAACTAACAGATATAATACTGAAATCGCATAATACCAGCTATACGTAATTTCATTTAATGATAACTCGTTAACAAAAGAAATTTTAGATTCTTCCTGAGGTATTATTGCAATTAAAGTGGTTATTACTGTAAATAGTGCTATCGAACTTAAAGCGGCGTATCCTGATTTAAAGAAAACAATTATTTTATTCTGTTTAAAGAATATATATAGCAGAACTATTAATGCAAGTAGTTCAGCACCTGTAATTATATTTAAAGGATATTCAAAAAAATGTAAAGGGAACTTATCAAATATTATCTGAAAGAGAATTCCAATATGCAATAGAATTCCTGGGATAATAAATGCTGCTCTTTTTGAATTTTTGTTCATACGACAAATATAAAGTATTAAGATAAAGGTTGAAAATAAAAAAAGAGCATCCAAATGAATGCTCTTACGAAATTTAGAGAAAAAGCTGATCTACTTTTCGATCAGTAATTTGCCTGTGGCAATGATTGAAGACTTGTCGGAGATTGTATAAATATACATTCCGTTTGATAGTTCGTTGGTTGATAATGAAATAATATTTTTACCTTCTGAGCTTCTTTGACTGACTTTTTGTCCTGAGATATTATAAATTTCAACTTTAAAATCAGAATTATTGGTTTCGAAGAACACAATATCAGAAGCTGGATTTGGATAAACAGATATTTTTTCAACATCATTATAAATAATTGGTTCCGGAGTAATGATTTCAGTGAAGTATCCAATTGTGTTGAAAACCTCATTTGTAATAACAGGATAATTATAATCAAATATAATTGCCGCAGAATTTGTAATAACGCTCATTAGTTCATTTCCTGGCGTTTGTTGAATTTTATATTTAACATAGCCATGACTTTCAGGTTCATTGTTAGTGCTGTCGGGAAGATTAATGCCTTCAAAAGACCATTTAATTACGTTAGGTTGAAGAATGTCAACAGTACAAGTATGGCTAGAACTCATAAAGCAAAAGCATGAAATATCCAGATAATTAGAAATAGTATCATAGATATATACATTGTTTGCAGGTGCTGTTCCGGTATTTTGAAAACGAATTTTATACTCAAGAGTAGTAGTTGAATCAATAAAATGATTTTCTGTAATTCCTTGTGGTGTTACAGATTTGTCATTTGGATCGAAAGATGATAGAACTTCCTGACATTCAATTTCAATGAAATCATCTAAATCATCTTGAGGGAAGTTTAAAATAAATCCAATATCAGTATCACCTTCTCCACATCCTTCAATAGCCTCTTGTGGGTGACTATTTCCAGGGTGAAAAGGCCTTTGGTCTGCTTCAAATCTTATTGTACTACCATTTGCAGCCCAACAGTATGTAATTGTTTCGCCACCAGTAAGTTGGAAAGTTCCTGTTTCAACTAACTCATCGTTTTCATAAACTCTGTATTCAGAAGTACCATCCATATCCCCTTCACCTGGATCTCCGGTATTTGTAATAGTAAAACAAACATCTTCATTATCGACGCACTCTCCTGTTACCATAACAGATGATTTGTCCCATTCTTCTGCTGGCTCTTCACATGGATCATCAGGATAAATATGAGCTTCAAGACAAACGGTAGTTCCGACTAGATCAACATCACAGGAATACTCTAAATATGTTAAGTAATGACCAGACTCACCGGGAGCAATATCACCGATGTCATATGTAATTACATTTCCATCAACTGTTGCATTAGGAGGTAACCATGATGCTGCAAAATTTTCGTCAAATGTTAAAGTTATATATGAATTTTCTGCTGTAACAGTTCCATTGTTTTCATATAAAACAAATACTCTGGATAAGGAGCATGGCCCAACTCCATCAAGTGTTACATCTACACTAAGATCGGGACAAACAGAAGTCATCTGGTTGTAGAAATTTTGATTGTAAATAGAATCCCATTCATTTAAAAATTCTACTGTATGATAATCAGGTTCTGTAGGATATGATTGATAAAATGGATCTTGGATAGGTTGTTGATGAACAGTATATGTGTCTAGTGGAACATGAATGCTGTAATATCCATAGGAATTGGTATATCCATAAAAATTTCCCGGTTGAACAGTTATTAGTCGTCCCTGCATTGGATAATCATCTCCATCATAAATATTATTGTAATTAAGGTCTGTATACACATAACCTGCAATTCTATTGTTAAAAGTTGTTTCAGTAAGAATATCAATACTCCAGCCAAACATATATCCATCATCAGAAGACCAGTTGTCGCAAATGATTATTGTCCAAGGTCCGTTTATTGGAGATCCAACCAGGTTTGAAAAGTCTTCCTGAGGCGTATAGCTTCCTGCCGGTAATGTCGTATAGCTTTCTGCTTCTGATGCAAATGTTCCATATTCAGGACTAGTGTTCCAACAATAGTCATAACCTACTCCTGGTATTTCGTTATTGTCAACATATCCATTATCAATTGGTTCTCCCAGATGAGTAGAAGCTCCACCTTGTTCGACTAAATTAATAATTTGTCCATTTGGAGCTTGTAATTGTATTGTAAGGTCACCTAAATATGAGTGTTCCAGACTGGAACAAATACTATTTATCATGTATGGAGATTCTATTGTTTGATCAGGTGAATAACTGTCAATTATAATAGTTGAAGTATAACACACGCCACTTCCGTCAGGTAAACTGACAACTTCATTAGTATAGTGATATGCTTTTGTTGGTTGTGCCATAATGCTTGAAAAAACAAAAAAGGCTACAATAATTAAATATAATTTCTTTGTCATAATATAATATTTTGAAATGTTTTTGTATAGTAAAGACGTATGTGGTTTTGGAAACGTTGTCTGTAAAATTTAAAAAAGTTTCAACTAATATCTGTTAATTGTATATCAAATAAGCAATTATCAATGGTTACAGATTATTTTGTATATTTACAAATAATTTTAAAAAAGTTTTATATGAAACGTTTTTTGTTTTCTTTATTATTTATTGGTTTAAGCTATTTAATATTTGCCCAATACTCTTGGACAAAATATGAATTCAACCAAGTTTTACAACCCGGACCGGATAATTTTGACATTATTGCAATTGGACAACCAACAGTATTATTTGAAGAAGGAACTATAAAGATGTGGTATGCCGGAGTTGGTAATGATATGAAAGCACGTTTGTGTTATGCTACTTCTACAGATGGCATAAATTGGACGAAGCATGGAGTTGTAATGGAAGTTGGAGGCGATGGAGAATGGGATAGAGGATGGATTGATACGCCAGAGGTTTTAAAAGTTCCTGATGGATATTATTTGAGTTATTATGGTGATACTATTCAACAAGTATCAGAGATAAATTCTGCTATGGGAGCAGCTTATTCGGTTGATGGTATTACATGGACAAAAGATCCTGCAAATCCTGTTTTTACAAAATCTGAGATTGGAGAGTGGGATGGAACATGGGTAGAATCTGCTGCATTGTACTGGGATGACATAGAAGAGCAAATTGTAATGTGGTATAATGGTATGGACACTGCTACTTGGCAATTGGGAATAGGCGTAGCCACTTCGCCTTATGGAACTACATGGACACGTTATGAAGGGAATCCGGTGATAATTCATGGTGTTTGGGGCGAACCTGATGATATGTGGTGCGGAACACCAGCCGTTATTCATAGAAATGGAAAATTTGAAATGTGGTATTCGGGAACTGCTGCCGAAGATTATAGCATTGCTCTCGAAGGTTTCGAGAATGTTAGTATTTGCTATGCAACTTCAGAAGATGGTTTTAATTGGGCAAAATATGAAGGAAACCCTCTTTTCGACACATATACTGAACCCCATAACCCTGACGCAGATTTGGGCGGTCCATGGGCACCGGATGTAATCTACAATGAAAGTACAGAAACCTTTATGATGTGGTACGAAGCTCATGGTGGAACTGCTAATTATGGTTTTTCTCTTGCTACTGCTCCTTTGGATGTGTCAGAAATCAATAGAGTAAATCCGGGTAAAGATTTGGTTCTATATCCAAATCCTGTAATAGATTACTTGAATATTCAACAAGATAACTTTATTAGTGCTGAAATTTACAATCTTCAAGGAAAATTGCTAATAGAATCGAATAGGTCTAATATTGACGTCTCTGAACTAGCATCAGGAGTATATTTGTTAACAGTTTCAACTAAGAATGGTGCAATAACTGAGAAAATTGTCAAGAATTGATAGTATATAATAATAATTTAATCACTAGTTACGTTCATAATCAAACTTAAAAGCACTGTTATGAAACGTATTCTTTTTTCTTTATTTTTTGGAATAATTATTTCAGCTAGTTTATTTTCTGCCAAACCAATCGTTCCTCCGGGAACTGTAAAAATCAACGATTCTCTTTATGTCGATAAATCAGAGATAAGAAATTTAGATTATCTGGAATTTGTTTCCTGGATGAAGAAATATGGTGACGATACAGAAGAATGTCTGTCAATATTACCTGATACAACTGTTTGGGTAAATAAAAAGAAATATAACAAGCCACTTAAAGATTTATATTTTAGACATCCGTCATATAATCAATATCCTGTTGTTGGAATTAGTTATGAGAATGCAGTAAAGTATTGTGAATGGAGAACAGATAGGGTAAACGAATTTATACATGTTAATGTTACTAAAATTCATTATGATTCTGTTCGAAATATGAAAGATATTCCAAAATATGTCCAATACAGGTTGCCAACTGTAGAAGAGTGGGAATATGTCGCAAACCAACCTTATGCAGATAAAACTTTAAAGCGAATGAATAAGAAAAAGCATGAAGGAATTAGGAGGACAAATCTAAATACCTCTGATGATATGGGAATGGCTGCAGACAGGGCATCAATCCCAGCTCCGGTTTCATCATACTGGCCAAATCAACTTGGTGTGTATAATATTATCGGAAATGTTGCTGAAATGACATCTGAAAAAGGAGTTGCAAAAGGAGGGAGTTGGAGTCATAAACCAGAAGAAGTATCTGTGGAAACAGAATTTAACTACGAAAAACCTGAATCATGGCTAGGATTTAGATGTGTGTGTGATGTCCTAATTGGAATTTAAATCATTATTATAATTTTTTTGATGTTTAAGCGCGACTCCGATCGCGTTTAAACATCAAAAAAAGTGCTGAGGCACGATTCTGATATCGTTCGATATTTTTATAGTCTATTTAATTTTGGTTCTACCATTATTTTAATGTGTAATACTGTACAATATTTATAGTTCTCAGTAGAATTGACCAAATATTTCGAGTTCCCAAACAGACAACGGCGCAGCCCTCACTAAAAGTAAATTAAGCTCAGAATTGGATTCAAAGTGCTGAGCGTTGGCCTTGAAGAACCACCGAGCCAGCTACGGCCTTGTGAACTGCGAAGCATTCACGAACACCATTAAAATAAAAATAATTGTGAGTAATTTTGAAACAATTAGAACTGTTGCAACGTTCCGAAAGCTTTCGGAATATCCCGCTTTGCTTACAGTTCTTTTGATTCAAAAGAGCGGGATGAACGGTGAAGCACCGTTTTGACGAGTGTCCACGAAAATTTATATTTCCGGAACCCTCATGAGCGTAGCGAATAACGATTGGTTCTTCTTGATTTCTTTGTTCCTTTCTTGATTAAGCAAGAAAGGAAGGCAACTAAACAGCATAAATGATATTGAATTTCTATAATGTTGCTATTCTTTCCACTAAATTACTTCGTGAGGTCTAAAGACGTTCGTGGTAGAACCTAATTTTAGTTGATATTAAAGATAACTGTTTGTGCAGTTTATCTACAAACTTGTTAAACTGTAATCATTTCTACAATATATAATTCAAAAATATCATCTTTTTTATTAAATTTGTTTTTATAACATTAAGAATAATTATGAAAGATATTTTACTCGAAGCAGCAGATCTTATAAGATGTAATAAGTCTGCAGCAATGTGCACAGTAGTTGAAACAAGCGGGTCTTCACCACGAAAATCTGGTACAAGAATGTTAGTTTTACCTGATAAAACAATTATTGGAACTATTGGCGGAGGTACTGTAGAGAATCAGAGTATGAAAAAGGCTTTAGAAGTTATTGATACAGGGTATCCAATATTATATAAATACAATTTAAAAGACGACCTTAGTATGGAATGTGGAGGAGATATGCAAGTTTATATCGAACCTCTTTTTAATAAACCAGATTTATATATTTTTGGAGCAGGACATGTTGGTAAAGCTTTAAGCCATCTGGCAATTGATATGGGGTTTCAAATTACTGTAATTGATGAAAGACCAGATATTTTTAATTCTTTTGACAAGTCAAAAATTAAAACCTATAATGGTGCTTTTACAGAATTTATTGAGAACTCAATTTTCTCGAATAATACATATATTGTAGTTATGACTCATGAGCATAAATACGACTTTGATGTATTGAGTAAAGTTTGTAAAAAAACACATTTATATCTTGGAATGATTGGAAGTAAAACTAAAGTAAAACAAGCTAGAGATAAACTTATTGATCAGAAAATTATAGATATTGAAATAATCAATCAAATAGACATGCCTATTGGAATTCCGATTAATTGTGAGACTCCACAAGAAATAGCAGTAAGTATTGTGGCAAAACTAATAGATGTAAAAAATAGAAAATAAAATTAATAAAAATCTAGTTGCAATATAGTACTTATATGGTTTGATCCAATCAAAATATTTGGGTAGATTTAGAAGAATAGATTGTAATAAATATTGAATATGAAAAATAATAATAAAATATCTTTTGTCTTAGATGGAAAAATAACTAATGTAGATTTTAATGAATCAGGATATGGTCCGACAACTACATTATTAAATTATTTAAGATCATTGCCAACACATAAAAGTGTAAAAGAAGGTTGTGGCGAAGGGGATTGTGGTGCTTGCACTGTCGTTATGGGAGAAGTTATTGAAGGTAAAATTTCATATAAAGCATATGATTCTTGTTTAATATTTTTACCTTCTATACATGGAAAACAAGTTATTACAGCCGAAAATCTGGGAAATTCTGACAATTTGCATCCTGTGCAAAAAGCTTTGTATGATTTCGATGGAACACAATGTGGATTTTGTACACCAGGTTTTGTTATGTCTATTTATGCATTATATAAACAAGAAAACCAAATCAATAAACAGGAAATTAAGAATGCTTTAGCTGGTAATTTATGCCGCTGTACCGGATATAGACCTATTGTAGAAGCTGCTGAATATGTTTGTAAAAATAAAACAGATGATAATATTAGTGAAAATGAAAAATACATCAAAGAATTGTTAAATTCTATTGATATGCAAAATACAATATATATTAGTTCAGAAGAACAAAAGTATTATTTGCCATTTTGTAAATCAGAAGCATTGCGATTAAAAAAAGAATATCCAAATGCCCTTATAGTAACTGGTGCAACAGATGTTGCTTTGAGGGTAACAAAAAAGCATGAGATTTTACCTGAAATTATTGATTTGTCTTTGGTTAAGGATTTGAAGTTTGTAAAAAAGCTTAAGAATCATATTATTTATGGTAGCAATTTTTGTTTAGAGGATGTAAGAAATAACTGTAAAGAAGAACTTCCTGCTTTATACAATATTTTAAGTGTTTTTGGATCTCGTCAGATAAGAAATCGTGCTGCTTTGGGTGGTAATATTGGTTCGGCTTCTCCAATTGGAGATACTATACCAGTATTGATGGCATATGATACTTCCGTGGTACTTGAAAAAGAGGGTAATAGAAGGGCTGTTAAATTACGTGAGTTTATTACGGGATATCGCCAAACAAAGTGTGAATCCAACGAATTGATAACCGAAATTCATATCCCAATTCCTAATGGAAAAAATATTATAAAATCTTATAAAGTAAGCAAAAGAAAGGATCTCGATATATCAACCGTTAGTGCATGTTTTTCTCTGAATTTGAAAAATAATATTGTTAATGAAATTGCGATTTTTTATGGAGGTATGTCTGCTTGGACAAGGAGAGCTGTTAATACAGAAAATACTTTATTGACAAAAGAATGGAATAGAAAAAATGTTGAATTGGCAATGAAAGAACTGGCAAAGGATTATAAACCTATTTCTGATGCAAGGTCAGGCGAAAAAGCCAGAAATATTATGGCTGCGAATCTATTGTTAAAGTTCTGGTCGGAAAGTTCGCTGTGACTAGAGTTGGGAGTGACTAGAGTTGGGAGTGACTAGAGTT
>CAYUWD010000116.1:11694-11837 GCA_964448235.1 uncultured Bacteroidales bacterium
GGGAGTGTCTAAAGTTGGGAGTGACTAGAGTTGGGAGTGTCTAAAGTTGGGAGTGACTAGAGTTGGGAGTGTCTAAAGTTGGGAGTGTCTAAAGTTGGGAGTGACTAGAGTTGGGAGTGACTAGAGTTGGGAGTGACTAGAGT
>CAYUWD010000117.1:0-11666 GCA_964448235.1 uncultured Bacteroidales bacterium
ATTGTTTTGACAGCAGAATATGTATTGACAGCTTGCGAAGAATATCATATAAAATTAGCAGTTGGAGATGCAGGAGATTCATCATTGGATTCAGGAGTGTTTATTGAAGCAGGAAGCTTTATTAGTGGAGCATCAATTGATGTAGTAAATAATGCGCAGGTAGGTGAAGATGCAGATTTGTGGGAAGGTTGTGAAAATTATTATGTAGTGTCAAGAGAAGAAGGTTCAATACCAGATCAGGATGTAATTATTCAAGTTATGGTAGATCCGGAATCTGATGCTATTGAAGGAACTGATTTTACCGATTTTCCTGCTCAGGTTGTAATTGAAGAGGGAGATATGACAGATACCATTTTTTATTCTGCTTTTAATGATGGTCTTGACGAAGGACATGAAACAATAATTGTTGCATTTTATACTGCTTGCCCTTGTGGTAATCTGTCAACCTTCGTTTATGATACAATTTGGATATATGATGCAGAATTTATAAAAGGAGGAATACAGGATGTGCAATCATATTATTGTGGTGTTGAAGCTCCTGAATCTATAACATTAACAGGAACTTGTAATATCGATCCAAATGTTGAATATCATTGGAGTACAGATGAAGTAGTAAATGAAATAGTTGTCAATCCCGAACCAGGAGCAACTACTTATTGGTTGACTATGGTTGACCAGTGTGGAAATGAAGTTTATGATTCCATAACAATACGAATATCTGATATGGAGGAGGTTGATCATACGCTTGTTAATCCAATGTGTTATAATGAATGTGATGGTTATATTCAAATGTTTATGGAAGGCGAATTTGAACCATTTTCTTATACATATGTAAATAGCTTATATCAGTATATTCCTGATAGCATTCATAATTCAAGTTTAAGCACTTTTGGAAGTCTTTGTTCCGGAACTTATAAAATTACTGCAACCGATAATGTTGGATGTTTTAAAAGATATGAATATACTCTTGATAATCCACCACCGGTAAATCTTGCAACAGGGATTTTAGAAACCGATATGGTATTTTGTGAAGATCCTGGCGAGCTTGTCCTGACGGCAGAATCGAATCAACCTACTCCGAGTTTCTTATGGAATACAACAGAAACAACATCTTCTATTAGTATAACTCCTAGTGTTGGCGAAAATACTTATTGGGTTCGAATATTGGATAATTGTGGAAATTACTTTCAGGATGAAATAAGTATCAGATATTCTGATGTGTCAGTAACAACATCTTCCGAAATGGATATGGGTTCTTGTGATGGACAAGTTTCTGCGTTTGGAACAGATGGTATTTATCCATATACATATTATTGGGAAAATCCATTAGGAGCATTTGGAAGTAATCAAACAGGTTTATGTACCGGACATTACGAAGTTTTAGTGACTGATGATATTGGTTGTGAGGCAACAGCATCAGTATATGTCGAAGAACATAATTATGTCCCCCAATCATATTATAATAGTATATTCACTGTCTTTCCAAATCCTACAGATGATATGTTTATACTTGATTATAAATCAGAAAGTTATAAAGATGTTAAAATTACAATTACTGATATTAAAGGCTCTGTTGTTTATGAGTCAGAATTAAATGCTAAACAAACAGAAATTGCAGGTCTGGATAGTGGACTGTATTTTGTGAAACTTACTGATAATGATGAAGTTTTAGCAATTCAAAAATTGATAATAACTGAATAAAAAGAACAATTATTATTTCTTTTCTTTTGGAAAAAAATCTCATTTGATTTCTCAAATGAGATTTTTTTGTTTTGAAACTTAAAAGAAATTTGTATTTTTAAAAAAAAATATTTTTAAAAGATTTATTATGTCAAAAGAAATTAAGTTTAGTTTGGTTTATCGTGATATGTGGCAATCTAGTGGGAAGTATGTTCCTAGATTAGATCAGTTAAAGCGAATAGCTCCGGTAATAATTGATATGGGGTGTTTTAGTAGAATTGAAACTAATGGAGGAGCATTTGAACAAGTAAATCTTTTATATGGTGAAAATCCCAATAGAGTAGTAAAAGAGTGGACAAAGCCTTTTAATGAAGCAGGTATTCAAACACATATGTTAGAAAGAGCATTAAATGGTATTCGTATGTATCCTGTTCCTGCAGATGTTCGCAAGCTAATGTATAAAGTTAAAAAGGCACAAGGGGTAGATATTGCCAGATCTTTTTGTGGGTTAAATGATCATAGAAACCTTGAACTTTCAATTAAATATGCAAAGGACGCTGGTATGATTTCTCAAGCCACATTAAGCATTACACATTCTGATATACATACTGTTGAATATTATATGGGAGTTGTTGAAAAAGCTATGGAATATGGCGCTGATGAGATATGTTTGAAAGATATGGCAGGTGTTGGACGTCCTAATACATTAGGTAGGTTAGTTCGTGAAATTAAATCAGCATATCCAAATGTAATTGTTCAATATCATGGGCATTCAGGACCTGGATTATCTGTAGCTTCAACATTGGAATGTGCTAAAGCTGGTGCTGATTATATTGATGTGGCAATTGAACCTCTTGCATGGGGAACAGTACATCCGGATGTTATTACAATACAAGCAATGCTTAAGGATGCTGGCTTTAAAGTTCCTGAGATAAATATGAAAGCATATATGCAGGCAAGAGCATTGAATCAGGAATTTATTGATGATTTCTTAGGTTATTGGATAAATCCTAAAAATAGATATATGAACTCATTGCTTGTAGGTTGTGGATTGCCAGGTGGAATGATGGGCAGTTTAATGGCTGATTTGGAGGGTGTTCATCAAGGAATAAACCAGACATTGAGTGCGGCAGGAAAACCAAGCTTAACAGTGGATGAATTGTTAGTTTTGCTTTTTGAAGAAGTTCAGTTTGTATGGCCTAAATTAGGATATCCACCTTTAGTAACTCCATTTAGCCAATATGTCAAAAATGTTGCACTTGTTAATGTTATGTTCCAACTTCAGGGTAAGGATAGATTTAGTATGATTGATAAAAATACCTGGGATATGATATTGGGTAAAGCAGGTAATCTACCAGGGCCTTTAGCTCCTGAAATTCTTGAAATGGCAAAAAATGATAACAAAGTCTTTTATACTGGAGTTCCACAAGATGCTTATCCGGATGTTTTGGATAAATACAGAGCAGAAATGAAGGAAAATGATTGGGAAACTGGTGAAAATGATGAGGAATTATTCGAATTTGCAATGCATGACAGACAATATCGGGATTATAAATCAGGTGTTGCAAAGCAACGATTTGAAGAAGAACTTGCAAATCATAAAAATAAGAAAACGGTTAATACTACTAAACCGGTAACTAATTCTAATAATCCTAACTTAAAAGAAATAAAATCTCCATATATGGGGAAGTTATATTATGATCTTTCTCTTGAAATGGATACTGAATGGATTAAAAGTGGAGATAAAATTGCTGTTGGGAAACGAATTTGTTATTTAGAATCATATCACAATTATCAAGAAATTGTTTCAGACTTTAATGGAAAATTAAAAGAAGTTTTCTTTGACCATGGCGACTTTGTCGATAAAGATGAAGTTATTGCATTAGTAGAAGTTGAGTAGCAATGCATTTTAATCTTTTCTTATTATTCTGTAAATATACAAGCAGGATTAATATCGAAAATATGAATATTATACCGTTCTAAAGTCTTTCCAAAGAATTTAGGCTCTTCATTTACAATTATTTCTAAAGTCCAATCTGCTGACGGAGAATATGGCGAGGAACAATAATTCTTTAAATCATCAGGAGAAAATTTTATTCTGAATTCTTTTTGATCTATAATTCCTGTAACAATCATTGAATCACAGATTTTTTCCATTTCTACTTGTGGCGAAACCCATAAATCTGATGAAGTTTCGTAAAATTTACCGTATTCCTCAGGAGCAATCATTATTGTTCGTGCTTGAATACTTCCACTGTAGTGTCTGTCTACTTGAATTGAGTCGTTAGTATTATTTCGAAATGCTAAAGCATGATTTTCATATTGATCATTACAGCTAAAAATAAATGTACTTAATAATATGAGACTTAATATTGTGAGTTTATTAATTATTTTATTCATATAGCAGATATTTATTACGTATTTCTTTAAATTCTGTAAGTTGAGGTTCCCAGCTAGCTCTGATTTGTTCTTCACTAATACTGTTAAGTATTTGTCCTCTGAATTCTGTAGTACCTGAAATAAGTTCTATAGAATTTGTAGATTTGAAGAAGTTTTCTTTGTTCGGAAACAGTTGATATACTTCTATTATTAAATTAATATTCAGCTTGTCATTTTTTATGTCAAAAATTGAGTTCCCTTCTGATAAATTAAACCCATAGCAAATTTTGCCGTTTAATTTTGGGTTTGATGCTCCTTCATTTGGTTGAGGTGTAAAACTATAATCTGCTTTTGATATTCCTTTAAAATCAGGATGTCCTATTATTTGAAATTGTTTATTTGTTCCTCGACCAATACTTAAATTCGTTGATTCAAAAAAACATAAGGTCGGATATAGTTCTATTGATCTGTAATTAGGTAAATTTGGAGATGGCTTGACAGGCAATTCATATTTTCTTTTGTGATTGTAGTTTTTACATTTCACTATAGTTAAATTACATTGAACATCATCCTTTAACCATTGTTCACCATTAATCATCATTGCGTATTCACCAATTGTTAGACCGTATACAATTGGTACCGGATGCATTCCAATAAAGGATTTACAATTAGCAGTATCCAGAATAGGTCCATCAATATAGTGTCCGTTTGGATTTGGTCTGTCTAATACAATTAGTGGAATATCATTTTCAGCACATGCTTCCATTACATAATGAAGAGTAGAGATATATGTGTAAAATCTAACACCAACATCTTGTAAATCAAATATTATTATGTCTAGATTTTTTAATTGATCTTTATATGGTTTCTTGTTTTTACCGTATAGAGATATGATTGGGATTCCTGTTTTAGAGTCGATACTGTTACTTATGTTTTCTCCGGCATCTGCTGTGCCTCTAAAACCATGTTCAGGACAAAACACTTTAATTACGTTTTGTTTTAAATTTAATAAAGTATCTACAAGATGAACATTGTTTATTATACTGGTTTGATTGCCGACAATTCCGATATTCTTGTTTTGAATTAAATTAAGATAGGATTTTGTGTCGAATATTCCAGGGTATATTGTTGTATCGTTGTTTTGTTCTGTTGTATTATTATTTTGTATTTCTTTATTTCTAATCCCTGATGTGTTACATGCAATTAGGACAAAAATTATTACAATTGAAGAAATTATGAATTTCATATAACAATATTTTTCACAAAAATATGAAATATTATTATTGATTTTATTTTTGTGTTTTGATTTTTAAAACAATGTATTGTTAATTAGTTATTTGTTGAAAAAATATAGATTTTGTTATAAATAACCTACTATATCATAAACAATATAACCCGAAACTTCATGGATTAGTAAAGTCCAACCTTCCAGAGCTTCAGCTTTAGGAATAAAAAGTTGATCAAATGTGAATTTTCGTTTTCCGGAATAACGATCAGTAACATAAATGTCAAAATCAAATCCTTGCTTTTTAAAGCAGCCTGCAGCACGTCGCATGTGGTACGCACTTGTTATTAAGAGAAAAGTATTATTATTACTTTGGGGTTTAAGAAATTTATTTGATTCTACTGCATTTTCATAAGTGTTTTTCGAATTGGTTTCAATTAAAATATCAGATTCCGGTATTCCAAGTTTAATTAAATATGTACGTAGAATCTCTGATTCCTTGTGTTTTTGATTAAATATTTCACCTGAGCCACCTGTAATGTATATTTTTCTAACAACACCATCTTTATATAAGTCTAATGCTTGAAGAATTCTGTCTGCTGATGATTTAAAATTGATTCGCTCATATTTATCATCATAAGTAATCATGCCACTTAAAACAATAACGTAATCATAAGTCTTTGTTATGTTTTCTTTATGCTCTGCTTCAGGTTCCCATGCTCTCATGGCCTCATGAAAAATAAATGGGTTAGTAAAAAAGCATAACATTGCTAAGGATAAGTAGAATAAGAATCTTTTAAATCGACTTTTTTTTATAATTATGGACAGTAAGAATGTGATTAAGATCCATACTATTGGAGAAATTAAATATTGTAGGACTTTTGATAGATAAAAAAACATTCTATATCTGGTTTGAAATTATTATTTTTCTATAATTACATTGTATTATCAACAAAAATATTTAATTTTATGCAAAATTGATAGAAACCAAATAAATAATTATTAAATAATGGAAGAAAATAAATTTGAATTAAATCTTAATGTGCTTGAAAAGTGGTTAAAAAAACCTACTAAAGAGTTTACAAAGCAGGATATTATTGATTTTGTCATCGGCAATGGTATTGAGATGATAAATTTTAGATATGTTGCAGGAGATGGTAAATTAAAATCTTTAAATTTTGTTATTAATGGGATTGATCATTTGAATCAAATTTTAACAACAGGTGAAAGGGTAGATGGCTCTAGTATTTTTTCTTTTATCGGAGCAGGATCTAGTGACTTATATGTCGTTCCTCGTTATAGTACAGCATTTGTGAATCCTTTTGAGGAAATTCCAAGTTTGGATATATTATGTAGCTATTATAATAATGAAGGAAAACCTTTAGATTCTTCACCGGAATATATCTTGCGTAAAGCACATGATAAATTCAAAGCTGAAACTGGATTTACTTTTAAAGCATTAGGTGAATTAGAATATTATATTATTGCGGATAAGGATGAAAATGATTTGTTCCCAGCTGTAGATCAAAAAGGTTATCATGCTTCGGATCCATATGGTAAATTTGAGTTTATCAGAAAAGAAGCAATGCATTTAATTGCAATGTGTGGTGGAAAAATTAAATATGGACATTCCGAAGTGGGAAATTTTACTGATGAAAATCATTATTATGAACAACAGGAAATTGAGTTTTTGCCTTGTGATGCTGGCTCTGCTGCAGACCAAATGGTAATTGCAAAATGGATATTGAGAAAACTTTGTAATGATTATGAAGTTAATTTGAGTTTTGCTCCAAAAATTACTGTTGGAAAAGCAGGTAGTGGCTTACATATACATATGATGCTAGAGAAAAATGGCAAAAATATGATGGTTAAAGATAATGCCTTAAGTGATGATGCAAAAAAAATGATTGCTGGCTTATTAGATCTTGCAGATGCATTAACAGCATTTGGGAATACAATTCCTACATCATACTTGCGTTTAGTTCCTCATCAGGAAGCACCTACAAATATCTGTTGGGGTGATCGTAATCGTAGTGTTTTGGTTAGAGTCCCTTTAGGATGGACAGGAGATGTAAATATGATTTTACATGCTAATCCTCAAGAAAATTCGAAAGTAGAGCTTTTAGACAGTAAACAAACTGTCGAAATTCGTAGCGGTGATGGTTCTGCTGATATTTATTTATATATCGCTGGATTGATAATTGCTGCACAACATGGTTTGCAAATGCCAAATGCATTAAAATTAGCAGAAGAACTTTATGTAAATGTAAATATTTTTAAAGAAGAACATAAAGATAAATTAGCCCAATTAAAAGGATTGCCAATTTCTTGTTACGAATCAGCTGAAGCACTTAAAGCAAAAAGAGAGCATTTTGAAAAGAATGGTATTTTCCAAGCTGGTCTAATAGACAATACAATTGAAATGCTAAAGTCGTATAATGATAAAAATTTGAGTGAAGAGCTTTATGGGAAACATGATGAGATTTATAAGCTTGTTATGGAATATCTACATTGCATGTAAGTGAAATTATATAATTTTAAAGAGAAGGGGTTGCGATTAACCCCTTTTTCTGTTTTACACATTTAGAATCAATTACTCTGGTTTTCTATTCCAATGAGTTACAATTAAATCTAATTTTAGTATAATGTTTTGATGTAGTTTCTTTATATGTTCATATTTTGTCGGGTAAAGGTTTCTTAAACGTAGTAGTCGATAGTCTTCAAATAATATTGTAATCCATTCTGACATTACTCTTGCTAGTAACCCAAATACAGGTAATGATATAGCATAAGCGACGATTAACCAGAATTTTTTTAAGAAAAGTCCTATTATCACGATTTGTATAAGATATAATATTGGGATAAAAAATATTGCCCAACCAAATTTTACGCTGCTATGAAATTGTTTGTCTTTGATTTTTAGAACTAGTAATTTTGGAGTAAAATATGTAAAAATATTATTAACTAATCCATAAATAAAAGCAGGCAGGCTTATAAGTAAGATGAAAGTATTTGCAAGAATTCGGAATATACTTAAGAACGGTTTTTCTATTGATTGATCGGATAAAGAGTATTCTTCTTTTAATTTTTCATATTCTTCGACTGTCTGTTTTATATCCGGCATTTTTTCGGGATAATCTTTTTCGTATAGTTCTAATGCCTGAATTGTAATTTTATCAGCTTTAAATTTGTTTATTTGACTAAGTTTACCCAGTTTGAATTTTCTAATTAGGTTTTTTACATATAATCTTCGTAAACTTTCGTATGTATCATATAATTCAATACTTCTAATGTCAATTATTAGTGGTCTGATAGCGTTATCCATTACCTCTCTAAGTTGTAACATTGCTTTTTGAGGATTTTCTATATAACTATCTTTATATTTATTTACAGTAATAGGAGCTCCGTATCTAATGTGTATTATACTTTGCATCCTGTTGTATTTGCTATAATAAATGCCTACAGGGATGATTTTTATTCCTAATTTAAAATTGTTTTTTTCTTCGGCAAGAAACGCTAAACGTGGGATTCCTTTTTTTAAGTTTAAAAGTCTTCGTTTATTTGAATGTTGTGCTTCTGGGAATATTCCAATATATTGCTTGTTTTCAAGGACTCTTGCAGCAATATCAAATGTTAAATCGTTATTGTTTAGATTATCTTTACCATCTCTAATTCTATATACCGGTAGTATTTTTAAGAAAATTAAAATTTTTGCAACCAGTTTTCTTTTAAAAATATCTGATCTTGCTAAAAAAACAATCTGTTTATTACTCGAAAAAATTACTGCTAAGGGATCCATCAACGCATTTTGATGATTTGGAGCAAAAATTATTGGTCCTTCTTTTGGAATATTGTCTAATCCTTCAACTATAACATTCTTATAAAATAATGTGTGCAGAAACTTAACACAAAAACTTAATAATTGATAAGATTTAGAATATTTATATAAATTTTTATATTTGTTTAATTGTTTTTCTTTCTCCATATACTTGCTATACTTAAACCTGCTAAAATGTGCCATATCCCCCACCATGCAACGACTATCATCATTCCTCCTAAAGGTAATTCTTGTGGGAATATTTTTGGGTTAAATAATAAAACTAATCCCAGGCCACTATTTTGAATTCCTGTTTCGATACCTATTGTTTTTGCATTCTGAAAATTTAATTTAAATAGTTTTGCAAAACCAAAACCCGAACTTATTGCAATGGCATTGTGAATAAAAACAATTAATAAAATCCAGGCGATATATTTTACAAAATAATCATAATTATTTGCAAACATAATTACAACCATCCCCATAAAAAATATAATTGAGAATATCTTAATGGGTTTTGTTATTTTTTGCGTTATCTTGGGTAAAAAGTGATTTGTTAACATACCTAAAAGTATTGGAATGCCAAGTAAAATAGTAACTGTTTTAAACATATCTAATGGATCAATGCTTAATTTTTGTAATAATGCATTATCTGTCCAAGGACCAAAGTGTTGATAAGCTTTTCCCCAAAAATAAAAATTGAATGGAGTCATGACAATCGCAGAAATTGTTGCAATTGCAGTAAGTGATACTGATAAGGCAGAATTCCCTTTACTAAGAGATGAGATGAAATTTGACACATTTCCTCCAGGACATGCAGCGACCAAAATCATTCCCATTGCGACACCAACTGTAATATTATTCCAAAATATCATTATTAAAGAAAATGTTAAAAATGGTAAAAGGATAAATTGTGATATTACTCCAACAATAACGGGTTTTGGTTTTTTTATTAGTTCTCTGAAATGAGATAATTTGATTTCTAATGCTACTCCAAACATAATAATAGCTATTGTTATGTTTAAAACTAGTAACCCACCTGTACTAAAGTTTAATGTGGCACCATCCATTGTCTGTAGAGATTCTAGCATATTTTTTTTTGCAAATATAATAAATGTTTAAAGTTTAACATTTAATTGTTATGGAAATGTTTATTTTGGAGTCTTTTGTAGTTTATTTATTGTATAATATTTTGAATATTTAATGTTGATAATAAAAATATTTGTAAATTTGGATAATTATTACAAACCAGTATGAAAGAAAGAAAAATCCAGATTAAGTACAATGAGTTTGGACATGGAGAGTTAAATACTAGAGATAAAGAGCTTGTAGGTTTTGCATTTAAAGCGGCTAAAAATGCATATGCTCCGTACTCTAAATTTAGAGTTGGTGCTGCTATTTTACTAGATGATGGGACAGTTGTTAGTGGGAATAATCAGGAAAATGCCGCATATCCTTCAGGCTTATGTGCAGAAAGAGTTGCTTTGTTTTATGCAAATGCAAATTATCCTGATAAATCAGTAGATAGTATAGTTATTGTTGTAATTGATTCGGCTGATAAAATAGTTCCTCATTTTGTGTCTCCTTGTGGTGCATGCAGACAGGTTATTTCTGAAACTGAAATGCGATATGAACATAAAATTAGAATATTACTGGTCTCTGCAAATGTTATTATTGAGTTTGACTCTATACAGGATTTACTCCCATTTAGTTTTAAACAGATGGATTTAAAAAGATAATTCTATTTGGGAATTATTATTTAAAAAACTGATATAAAATATCTAACACAAAAAAATTGTGTGAAGAATATTTTGATTAAAACTAATTATAGAAGTGATTCTTTTATTTTTAGTAGTTTGATTAGTAGCTCTTCAATTAAATCGAGTTTAAGCATATTTGCACCATCCGATTTTGCAATAGCAGGATTTGGATGAGTTTCTATAAATAAACCATCTGTTCCAACTGCAATACCAGCTTTTGCCATTGCTTCTATCATCTCTGGTCTGCCACCTGTAACACCACTTGTTTGGTTAGGTTGTTGTAAACTATGTGTAACGTCAAGAATTACCGGGAAACCAAAATTTTGCATTGTCGGAATTCCACGAAAATCAATTATTAAATCCTGATATCCAAAACTATTGCCTCTTTCTGTCAGCATAATTTTAGAATTGCCTGCTTCTTGTACTTTTTGAGCAGCAAATTGCATTGCCTCAGCAGATAAAAATTGACCTTTTTTGATGTTTATGTATTTTCCTGTTTTTGCAGCTGAAATTAACAAGTCGGTTTGTCTGCACAAAAATGCAGGTATTTGTATGACGTCTGCAACTTGTGCTGCAAATTCTGCTTCTTTTGGCAGATGAATATCTGTACAAATAGGTAAGTTAAGGTTTGTCTTTATTTTATTTAATATGTCTAATGCTTTTTGATCACCAATACCTGTAAAAGAGTTTAAAGATGATCTGTTTGCCTTGCGGTAAGAAGCTTTGAATATTAGTTGAATGTTTAATCTTTTGCATATGCCTTTTCAAACCAGAGGACATGGGGCCGGGCAATGCTGCCGCACCT
>CAYUWD010000118.1:0-11639 GCA_964448235.1 uncultured Bacteroidales bacterium
GGGTTGGCAGTAAGTTCTATTTTTACCTTCCTTTAAAAATGAATGATTCTAAAGATTTGCGTGAAGTAAAACTTAGTAAAACTTTTTCTAATACAAAAAAGAGACAGGAAAAAGTTTTAATTGTCGAGGATGATTATATAAGCCAAGAATATTTGAAATTTGTATTGAATAACTATTTTGAGGAACTGTACTTTGCTAAGAATAGCATTGAGGCATTAGATATATTGTCAAATAATCCCTCAATATGCTTAATATTAATGGATGTACGATTGCCAGGTATAGATGGATATGAGATTACAAAAAGAATTCGTAAATTTAATAAAGAGATTGTTATTATTGCTCAAACGGCAAATTATAGTCCAAATGAAAAAGAAATTGCATTAAGTGCCGGATGTAATGATATAATTGCTAAGCCAATTAATAAGGATGCACTATTAAAAATGATCTTAAGTTATATGAAATAGTGTTACTCCCCAAACTTACCAATTTCAATAAATTGATAAATCCTTTCACGAATTTGATCTACAGTTTCTGTATTTGCTATTGAAATTATTTCTTCTCCATTAAGTGATTCAATATTCTTTAATGCTTCATCAGAAACCATAAAATCTATATTTTTAAAATTAAAAACTCCTTCGATAGCCTTTTTTGTTTGTGTATCTTCGTTAATTAGCTTTAATAAATCTTCTTTGATTTTATTTGTACAATAAGTATGACGTTTTTTGTAGTACAGCCCTTCATTATATTTTTCTAGATACCAAGTCTCAATCTGATCTTTAAGATTCATAAAAAACCGGATGTTTCGTTTAGCAATTATTCCCTTACCTTTAATACAAGCTTTATTGAAATAGTCCTTTATCTCATGTAATTCATCTTCACTCATTTGTGAAATTGCAAAACCATCGGTGTAAACAGTGTTGAAATAGATAAATATCTTTTTGTTATTACAGAAATTTACTAAATCAGGTAGTTCTTTCCAGTTCTGTTGCATTGGACAAACAGACAGATTTACATAATTATTTTTAGGTCGTGAAAGACTTATAATCCTGTCAAGATTTTCCAATACTAAATCAAGATTTGCATTCTTTCTGATTATTGCAAATGTTTCTTTTTGAAGTGAGTCTATAGAAACTCCAATGTAGAAATTTCCCTTTTTTAGATACGATTCAACTTTCTCGTTGTAAACTGTACCATTGGTCTGGAGATTAATTTTGCATTTTGGATTAATCTTTAAAATCATATCCCATATTTCGTAATAAATGCTTATCAAGAAAGGTTCGCCACCCAAAAACTTAGCAACTTTTAGATTTGGGATGTATTTTTCTAATTGTTTGAGAAACTTTTTGTCATACGGAGTTTTTATTTTGTCTAATCCTTTCGACTTAGCAATACTACTTGAGAATCCTTCGTGACACATTGCACATTCAAGATTACATGTGTTATCAAGTTCAAATATTATCTCGGATGGGTTTGTTCCTTGATCTTTTAAAGAATCGTAAAGTCTTGCTTCGACACCATCGAAATTTCCGGCTTCGATAAGTTTATGGCAATGTTGACATCCGTACATGAAGTTTTGCCTGCAAAGTTCATCTTGTAGATGTTTACGTTTATCGCCGTTGATAATCTCGTCAATTGAGTTTTCAGGATATTTTCCTAAAATATGTACACGATTAAAACAACAAGCAGTAGCATTGCCATGCATATCAAAATATAAACTACGACTAGGTGCATGGCATACACAGGGTTCAGATCCTGTTGCCCGACTTTTGTTGTATGCCTTTAACTTTTCAGCATTGCCAAACATTGGATTAATGTGTTTATCCAAATTGCCATATCGTATTTTGTTTTTCATTTTTTTCGAAAAACGTATAAATGCTTCTATGCTATCAAAAATTTTATGTTTTATCAATTTCTTTTAGTTTAAGTCCAGACAAATCTGTTTTAACTCTTCAATATCTTTTGCCTCTAAATGTTCCGCAAAAACCTTATCATCAACATCAATGAGTTTGTTCAGTATGAAAATATATTTTTCTTCTTTTCTTATTTCGTTCAATAGACCTATAAGCTTATTATTTAATTCCTGCTTATTATTAATCTTAAAGCTTAATACTTCCAAAGCAGCAGATTCATCAAGCATTTTTGGCTTAGGATTCACTTCCAAATTTTCTTCATTAAGCCAGTTTCTAAGTAATGTTAGCAGATTTTGAAAATTATTGAAATTTGTTTTTTGCTTTTTTGTTTTTTGAATTGCTGAAAAATCTTCAAGAGATCGAATTGTCTTTTCAAGTTCTTGCTTATTTAGATATTTTAGCGATAGTTCTTTAGGTTTTACAACAGTATGGTAATAAACGCAAATGTTTTTTTCATTTGCAAAATCAACAAATTTATGCAGCTCGTATTTGTTAACAGTTAATGGGCAGACAAGTATATTTAAGTTAGTTTTGTTTTCTCTTGTATATTTAATGAATTTATCAATATTCTTTAAAGCAATGTCAAGATTCCCATTACGTCTGATATTTGCATAATTATCTTTTTCTAAAGAATCGATAGATACATTAAAATGTATGTTTTTATGTTTTTTTAAAAGTTCTTCAATACGACTATTCATCGTATTTGCATTTGTTGTTATAAGTATCTGGCATTTTGGATTTATTTTGGTTATTTTATCCCAAATGTCGTAATATTCTTCAATCATAAAAGGATCACCACCTGTAAATTCGGCAAGTTGAAGATGGGGGATGAATTCGTCGAGTTGTTCAATAAAATTTTTGTCATAATGTTGATTACCCGAAACATTATTTTTTTCAGATTTAGCTATTGAAGAAGATAAATTTGAATCACACATTATGCAAGATAGATTGCATTTATTAGATAATTCGAACTCCATTATTGCTGGATATTTGCTTTTTGAAAAAGCATAATGCTCATATTTGTTGATTAGTAAACTGCCAAAAGATTTTTGTAATATTAGTTTATTGCAAAATTCACATGTAGTTTCAAGATCACAGTTGTTGTGCTCTTTTCTGATTTTTACAAATGAGCCTTTAAACCAAATATCGTGAATGCTTGTGTTGTCAATAGTAGATGAATCATCGTTGTAGCTTGCGTAACAAGGAGAAACTTTTCCATTTCGCGCAAAAAACATGCTAGTGTGTGGAGCATAGCAAAGATGTTTTAATGGTCCGTATATTCTAGATTTCTGAAAATCAATTAGATTTTCTTTGTTATTTGTGCACTTCCTTATTTGTTTTGTCTTGAATATTGAAAATATAAGCAAACGGAAATCTTTATGGATTTCTACAACTATGTTTTTAAAAAACTGAGGTAATAAATTATATAGTTTGCTTAACATCAAGTAGTTTTTTTCAAAATTACAAAAATCCTTGATTAAATAATCTCTTTTGGCTTATATATTATTCATTAGTAATTGAAATAATAGCAATTAATTAAAATCATAATGCAAAGATTATATTGTAGAATTATTTATTGTCAACAATGAATTGTTTTTTTTCAGGAGTGTAAAAATTTACTATATTGTAAATAAATGATTTTTATTTAAATTTTTATTTGATTTGTTTTGTCATTGAATTAAACACAAAATAAAAATGACCGGAGATTATTCTGAATCCTTAATTCCTCAAACTTTTCCTCGAAGCTTGATAGATAAATGTCAGTTTAACTGGATCTCATTATCTTTAATTTTCTCTCTTAGTTTAAATACCTCCTGGTATAGATCTAATTAATATTGAGTGAAGAGGAAACTCTGGTCATTTTTGAAATTCTACTAAAAATATAATTTAAGTTTTTATTTTTTTGATATATCGTATTTGTGATTTGAAGCGAATATTGGGAATTTGATACCTAAATATTAAAACTGAATTTTGTATTATATAATTTTGTAAATTTGTCAATACTATAAAAAAGGAGGTGTAAATAAAAATGGAAATAAATAAATTATATTCAAATAGGCAATGTGTAATCAAAGCTAAAGCTTTGATTACTCTATTTATTGTAATTGTTTTTATTTCTGAAAGTTGTAATGTAAATAATGACGATTTTACAGATCGTGAATTGAATGAACAATTGCAAACATCACAAGATACTGCTTTTAATACTTTAATTTATTACTATAATAATTGTCCAGATTCTGTTAGTATTGTGGCTCAATCTATGGAAACTAGATTTATTGACGAAGATAACCTAACTGAGTTGATTAGTCTATATAGCTTTATGTCTGAGTTTTATCAACATAGAAGAAAAAATCCTGAAATAGCTCTTGATTATTTACTTAAAGCTCTTGAAATTGCTGTTGAAAATCCAGAGATAAAGTATGATAAGACCTATTTGTATATTAGTATTGGAAATATCTTGTATACATATGAGCTTTATGACGAGGCAATTTTTATATATAAACAAATCTCTAAGATTACAGATGTCTCTAAACGACCATCTGTGATGTTTTTAATTAATAATAATATTGCTTTATCGTTTAGAAATTCAAATCAGGCAGATTCTGCACGACATTATTTTGATAACACTTTACAATATATCAGTCAAATCAAAAACCGTGAAATTGTTTACAAAGCACAGTATTATAATTATTTGAGTTCTTTAGCGTATTATATGGGTAATATAGATTCATTGCCTTTATATTTCAAAAAATCAAATAAATTATTAAAAGGACTTATTAGGGTTGTTAATAAGTATCCTGTAGATTATGCAGAAACATATTTTGATGATGTTAAAATAAACTATTATAGAAATAAAGTTAACTCTCTTGATTGGATGGGTCAATATTATTTTGATAAAAATATAATGGATTCTGCAATAATTTATTGGAGTGAAGCAAATCATTTTTCATTAATTTCTAAAGACATTACAAGAAGTGTAGATATTTCTCTTAATTTATCTGGTGCATATCTTAAAAAACAGAATTTAAATTATGCAATGGAATATGTTGATAGCGCTCTTGAAATACTAAAAACTGAGGATGTAAATTATGAACAAATAGAATTAGCATATAGAAATAAAGCAGATGTGTTTAGCTTAATGGGAAATGATATCGAAATGTCTATTGCTGAAGATATTGCTGATAGATATCGGGATACATTATTATCAAACGACACAACAAATAATATTTCTTTAATGCAAATTGAATTAGCAGTAAAACCTGTTCAACTTGAAATGAAGGAAATTGAGCTTGGTTGGAAAGAAAAGACACAAACTGTAGAAAGACAAAATTTACTTATTAAATTACTTATTGGGATAATTCTGTTTATAGTTATTTCTTTAATTATTTATTATAAATTGTTCTTGAGTTTAAGAAGAACTAGAGTGAGGTTGGCTGAAAGTACAATAGAAAAAATAAGCCCAGAAAAAATACACTCAGGGAATTCAAAACAGTTAAAAAGTTCTGTCGAAAAAGAGCTTTTAGAGAAATTTAAAAGTGAGATATTAGTTAATAAAGTTTATTTGGAACCAAACATTAACTTAAATCAAATAGCCGAACGCTTAGAAACAAACCGTTCATATATTTCTAAGATAATTAATACTGTTTATAAAATGAACTTTAGTGATTATATTAATAAACTTCGAATAAATCAAGCTTGTATTATCATTAGTAAAAATAAGGATCCTAAATTTACAATTGATCATTTATATTCAAAGGTCGGATTTATAGGTAAATCTACTTTCTACAATGCATTTAAAAAATATACAGGTGTTACTCCTGCAGTGTTTTTTAATATGAATAATCAAGCTGATAAAGATTGATTTATCACTAATTTAAAGGGTGTCTCTTAATAAGTTGTTCTTTTGAATAGCTTGAAATACTTCTTATGAGATTATATTATATCCATTATAAGATTATTGTTCCCAGTTTCACGCCATTCTTCAGTTAAATTTCCATTTGCAATTGAAATCGTGTTAGTTTTTGATTTGTTAGAGATGTTTTCTAAGTATTGTTTATGTTGATTATTGTAATTTACAGTTCTCTATTTAATTGTTGAATCGCATTTATGCATAGACTCAATCCAATTGAGTTTATTTCTCCATTCTCCTTCTTCATGACCTTCTGAAAATGCGGTTTCAGTTGGTGGGGGATTAATTTGCACTTTTTCTATTTTATTTTTTTCTTCTAGAAGTAAAATTCCGATAAATAAAATTGCTATTATCAAGCTAGGGAAAAAGTATTTGTAGAATTTATTTTTTTTCATGATTAGTTTAATTTCGTACAAAAATGGGTAAAATTAGAAAGCTATGAAGAAAATAGAAATTAAATTCTTAAATTTGGGAATATTATGCCTTTAAATTTAGTGAAATATAGTTGTTTTATAGGTTTGGTACTTTTGTTCGTTTCTTGTGTTAATAAGCAAGAAAGAGTATTAATCCTTGAAACAGAATGTCCAGAGGATATGATGTGTGAAATTACTAATAGTGGTAATTATTCTGCAGAATTTTCTATGGTTATAAATGATTTGGATTTATCTACTAATTATAAGATTGTCAATTTTATAAAGAATATGTCTGAACAATATCCAGAAGAACCTTTGGAGATGAAGGTGATGAGGTTTGTTGATGAATATACATTTCATGATGATAAATTAGTTGATTCTAAGATGATGTTTAATCCTGAAATTGTAGTTAATTCTGTGGGTGGTGGTTTATGCAATGTTAGGTCATCTGTTCTAACAAATCTTTTATGTTTATTGGGATTTAAAGCAAGAAGTATTTGTTTGGAAGGACACGTGATTACTGAAGTGTATTCTAATGGAAATTGGAGAGTTATGGATGCAGACTATGGAGTTTGTTTTTTAGATACATGTGGTAATATAGCTTCAAGAGAATATTTGTCGACAAATCCTGAAATATTTAATCATTTAAATAATTATATAGCTATAGATGCAGATTCAACTAAATTGATTAAAGCTTTATTGATGAACAATTTTGAGTTGTATTCAACAGAATCTGATAATTATATGTACAGTACACAATTTGATAAGTCTATTTATTCAAATGAATATACACTTCCTCCAAGTTCAAGTTTCTCGTTTCCTTATGGTAATACAAGTAATGGTAAATTTTACTCATTTGCTTTGTTGAAGATAAATGAGTCGTGGACTGGTGAAATTGGGAATCCATTTGTCGTAGAGAAAATTGTTGGTAAAGGAGAGATTGTCATAGGAGAGAAAAAGTTTAATCTTAATGGAGAACTAACTAATTTTGAAGATTTTGAAGATTTCTCAGGTAATGTTCATATTTTACAGAATGAAGGCATTATTTTAATTCATTATTACATAAATCCAAAAATATTTGCAATAGAAAATAATAATTCACTTACTTTGTTAGGTTCATCTATTAGTGAATTAGTTGTTAATTTAGAAGATAGACCAAATCCAGAGAAGTATTATCATACATGGTTTGAAGAAGAAATATGGCAAATTGTGTTTGACATTATTACAAGAGAAATAGGTGTTGGTAATTTTGGCGAAATGAGTGAATTTGAAGTAGTTGAAATTCTTTGTGAGAATATTTCTAGTGATAATGTATCTGAAATAATTAATAAAGAAATGTCTGATGTTGATCATTTGTGGCTTATACCATTTAATGAATATTTAAATATCAAGACAATAGAATTTATTAGCAATCATTGTCGCGAAAATAGTTCAAATTAATAATATATAGATTAATTTATGGAAGGCACTGTATTACATAAAAGCATATTTAAACAATATAAAAAACAGTTCGGGAAACAAAAGAATGTATGTCAGGCTCCATTTACTTCAATATATTTTAAACCAGATGGAAGTATGCAACCTTGTTGTGCATATAATCCGAAATTTCATTTTGGTTTTTATCCAGATACAAATATTCGAGAAGCAATAAATTCAGTTAGCCGTAAAAAATTGCAGGGAAAAATTAAAGTCTTAGATTTTTCACATGGTTGTTTATCTTGTTTAAAGAGCTTACAATCTGGAAATATTAGATCTTCAATAAATTCTCAATATAGACATTACGAAATAGGAGATTATCCGAAAGTTTTGGAGTTTGAACTTTCATATTTTTGTAATTTGGACTGTATAATGTGTAATTTGCATAATTCAATAAAAGAAAATGTGATTTACGACGATGAATTTGTCGAAGAAATTATTCCTTATTTGCAACATGCAGAAGCTGCAAAATTTTTAGGTGGTGAACCTTTTGTGATCCCAATTTATAGAAAGATTTGGGAGGTAATACGAAGTGAAAATATTGATGTTCAAGTTCATATTCAGACAAATGGGACAGTGTTAAATGAAGAGTTGCTAGAATTAATTAAAGATTTAAATGTTTATATTGGTATTTCTATTGATGGAATGCAAAAACAAACTTATGAATCCATCAGAAAAGGAGCCAATTTTGAGAAAGTATTATCCAATATTAAAGAGTTTCATAAATTAATGCTGGAACATGGTAAGCCTTTGAGTTTTTCTTATACACCAATGAGTGTAAATTGGCAGGACATTCCTGAATTTGTAAATTTTGTTAATCAGTATCAAGGAATTTTATATTTTAATAATCTTATAACTCCATACAATCTTAGTTTATCACATTTATCAGTAGCGAAATTAAAGGAAATACATGCATTAATTTCTGAATCAGAATATAAATATAGTAATAGCTGTCACTTTAAACCAAACATGGATGCTTTAAAAGATTTCCTTCGAGGTATTCAGTACTTGATTAAGGAAAATTTAGAATCCGAAAAGCTTTATACTCCTTTAACGTTAAAAAATTGGTTATTTGTTTTAGAAGAAAAATTGGAAGACAAAGAAGATATTGATAAATTAAAGAAAATGATAGATGATAAATATTTGAATACTATTCTTATACCACGTATTCAAAACAAGTTTTGTGGACTTGAAAAATCAGTCGTAAATAATTATATAAAGTTATGGATTGGTAAAGAGGAAATTTGTGAGATATTAAACTTTCTAGAAATAGATATTTAGCATTATTTGTTTTTTAATAATAATTTATCTCTGAAAATAGTTTCAAATAACCATAATACTTCACGAATAGAACTATTTATTAATTTATTTACTATTGTTGAAGAGGAATATGCTTGTAGTTCATTGTAGAACGCTTTAGTTTTAGTGTACACTGGAACCTCGTTTAAAACTTGTTCTAGCTTTGTTAAGACGTTTTTTTTATTGTCTTTCAAAAGATTTTCATTTTCTAAATAAGTTGAAATTCTTAAAAGTAAGTCTTTTTTACATTTTTTAAATTCATCTTCATTAATAACGATAGATTTAATGAAATCTTCTCTGTATTTAGATTCTAATAGCCAATTTTTACAATTTGATATTAAATCCAAAACTTGTAAATAGTTTCTTTTAGATGTATTGGTGCTATTATCTGGTAAGATTTGATTGAAATAAGATATTGCATTTTTAATTGTGTTTATTGGTGCAGAATGCAAGGCTACATCATATGCTTGAAAAACATGAACGAAAAATAGATCTGCATTGTGCATATTGCAGAATTCTACAAGGTCAGAAATATTTTTATAATTTAATTTTAATGGGCAAACTGCAACAGAGAGTGAAGTGTTTTTACGCTCACAATATTCTTTTAAATAAGCAAAATTCTCTAAAGTATCTTCTAATTTTGCATTTTTTCTTATGATTTCATATGACTTCTTATCGATTGTATCTAATGAAATGTTAAAATGGAATCTTCCTTTTTCTATTAAATCTTTTATTTTATTAGGTATTATACTTGCATTTGTGTTTAGAGTAATGTTGCATTTAGGATTTATCCCAATTATATATTGCCAGACTTTGTAATAAAAGTTTGATAACATAGGTTCTCCGCCAGAAAATATGATATCATTTAAGTGAGGTATAAATTCTTTTAAATTGTCAAATAAATTATCAAAATTAATTTTAGGCTTGGAAATTAAACCCTCTGATTTTGTAATACTAGTAGAGAATCTACTGCTACACATTATACATTCCAAATTGCAGATACTATCTACAGCAATTTCAATAATTGATGGATAATCAGATTGACTTTCATAGTTCTTGTATTCTTCGATTTTTAGAGAGTTGAATTCTTTTTGATTTAATTTTTCAGCACATATTGAACAGGAATATGGAAGCTTGTTGTTTTGGATTAATTTACGATATCCTTTAAATGTTTGTCCATTCCAAATTGTTATAAGGCTGTGTTGAGATATATAATCAATGCCTAAATCTGGGTCTGCAATTTGTGTGTAACAACAAGGGCTAACTTTTCCGTCAAAACCAATCGAGATTGATGTAAAAGGAGCTTTGCATAGTATCGATTTTTTATTTCTGAATTCGTTTAATGCTTTAATTATTTTTCTTTGTATTTTAATTTCTGAGCCCAAAATATTGATATTTGCCTTAAAAATAGTAAAATTTAATGTTAATTCCATGTTTTATTATTGTTGGTCGTATATTGTGTAAAATAAAAACTTTATGTAAGTTTGTTAATAGTATTTAAAGTAATCTAAGAATGTGTGGAATAAACGGAGTATGGCAAAAGAATGGTCAAATTGACTCACTAGTCTTTAATAAGATGTGTGATAGTCTTGCTCATCGTGGCCCAGATAGTGCTGGTACATGGTTTAATCCAGATAGAAATATTGCTTTTGGACATCGTAGATTGTCTTTTATGGATTTGGGTGAAGGAGGAAAACAACCCATGAAATCTAGTGACAACAAACTTGTTATTTCTGTTAATGGTGAGATATATAATTACCCTGAGTTGAAAGCTGAATTAGAGAATCATGGACATGTATTTACATCGACATCTGATTCGGAAGTAATAATACATGCATGGAGAAAATGGGGTAAGGAAATGTTATCAAAGCTAAATGGAATGTTTGCCATTGCATTATTTGATTTAAGTACTCAAGAGTTATTATTGGCACGAGATAGATTTGGTATAAAGCCATTATACTATTACTTGAAGAACGAAAGTTTGTTGTTCGCGTCTGAAATAAAAGCAATTTTAGTTTATAGTCCTGAGCTTAAGAAAATTCGTCCAGAATCTTTGGCTGACTATTTTACTTACAGGTATATTCCTTCTCCTAATACAATTTATAAAGATATTTGTAAACTTGAACCTGCAGAATATTTAATTATTAGGAATGGGAAATTGGAAACTAAAGAGAAATTTTGGGAGCCAGATTTTAATTCTCAAAAAATGTCTCAATCATTTATCACAGAGAACTTGCATGATCTTTTTGAAAAGTCTGTACTGATGCATACTCAAAGTGATGTAGATATAGGATCTTTTCTTAGTGGAGGTTATGATTCAAGTGCTATAGTTACTGCATTACGAGAACTAAATTACAAGGCAAATACTTTTAGTATTGGGTTTAATAATTGGAAAAAATCGGAAGATTATTATGCAAAAGTAGTAGCGGACTATTTGAATATGCCTCATTATAGTAAACGGGTAGAAAGTGGTCATTTAGATTTGTTAGATAAGCTTATGTATCATTATGATGAGCCAATAGCTGATATTTCTATTTTACCTACATATATGGTAAGCGAGTTGGCTGTTAAACACAATAAAGCTGTTTTGTCAGGTGAAGGAGCAGATGAGTTTTTTGCTGGTTATACTTG
>CAYUWD010000119.1:0-11561 GCA_964448235.1 uncultured Bacteroidales bacterium
TAAGCGTATGACATTGTGTAACAATACATTGCAAGCTAATATAATTAGTTGTGGTAAATAATTCGGGATAATTTAATGTAAAAATAATAGAACTATCATTTAATAAATTTTCCTGTTGCAAAACCTCTTTTTTAATTATTTAGAAAAGAGTATATTTGCGCAAAAGAATGTTTAACTTAAAATACAAAATAAAATGGCTATAGTAAAACCGTTTAAAGGACTTCGTCCACGAAAAGAGATTGTTGAGAAAGTTTCGTGTTTACCTTACGATGTTATGAACAGTGCTGAGGCTTCAAAAATGGCACAGGGAAAAAAGGAATCATTATTACATGTAACAAAAGCTGAAATAGATTTACCAGAAGGGACTGATGTCCATAGTAATATTGTTTACGAAAAAGCGGTTGAGAATTTTAAAAAAATGCAATCAGAATCCTGGTTAGTTCAAGACGAAGAAGCAAAATTTTATATTTATGCTCAAACTATGGAAGGCAGAACTCAATATGGAATTGTTGGATGCGCTTACTATAAAGACTATTTTAATGAAATCATTAAAAAACATGAATTAACACGTCCTGACAAAGAAGAAGATCGTATGATTTTAACAAATTATACAAATGCTAACATCGAACCTGTTTTCTTCTCATACAAAGCAGTAGATGAAATTGATCAAATAGTTGAAAAAATTGTAAAAAATCAAACTGCAGATTATGATTTTGTTGCAGAGGATGGTTTTGGTCATCACTTTTGGGTAATTAATGATGCATCAACAAACAAAAAAATTGAAGAACTCTTTGAAACCAAAGTTCCATATACATATGTCGCTGATGGTCATCATCGGACTGCTGCTGCAAGTAGAATTGGAAAAGAAAGGGCTGAAAAAGATTCAAATCACACAGGCAAAGAAGAATATAATTTTTTTATGACTGTTCTTTTTCCTGATAATCAACTAAAAATAATAGATTATAACAGAGTAGTTAAAGATCTTAATGGACACAGCAAAGAAGATTTTATGAATCTTATAGTGAAAAATTTCATAGTCCAGGATATGGGAACCGAAATATATAAACCAGCATCTCTTCACGAATTTTCAATGTATCTTGATGGTCATTGGTACAAATTAAATGCAAAATCAAATACTTATAATGACAATGACCCTATTGACATCCTTGATGTAAATGTTCTTTCAAAATATGTATTAGATGACGTTTTAGGGATTTCTGATTTAAGAACAAGTAAAAGAATTGATTTTGTTGGTGGAATTCGTGGTCTTGGAGAACTAAAAAAACGTGTAGATTCCGGCGAAATGGCAGTCGCATTTGCATTGTATCCTGTCTCTATGGATCAACTAATTAATATTGCTGATTCAGGCAACATAATGCCACCAAAAACTACATGGTTTGAACCCAAACTTCGTTCAGGACTTGTAATACACAAACTTGACTAATAATACATATATATATATTAAGCCTGAATACAAATTGCTATTCAGGCTTTTTAAATTCTATTTACAATGACAATTGCATTTTTGATAACTACTATAATCATTACCACACTATATTGTGTTATGCTTATAACTTTTGCAATTGCATTCAGTAAAAGTCCAAAAACTTCGAAATATACAGGAAATGCAGGATTTATTAGTATTATTATTGCATTTCGAAATGAAGAAGACAACTTAAATGATTTAATAGAAAGCCTTTTAATCCAAGATTACATAAATAAATATGAGATAATTTTAGTTAATGATCATAGTACTGATTGTAGTATAGAAATAATTAAACGATATAATGAGTCCCAAATAAAACTACTTTACTTACCTAAAAATGAACAAGGGAAGAAAGCTGCTCTAAAATATGGAGTTTCTAAATCATGTGGATCAATCTTACTTTTTACTGATGCAGATTGTATTGTCCCAAAAGACTGGATAACAAACATGACAAACTATTTAGTTAAAGAAAAAGTAGATATGCTGTGTGGCCCTGTAATATTTAAGAAAAGTAAGTACTTACTCAATGCATTATTCAGATTAGAATTTATTAGTTTAACAGGTAGTGGAGCTGCAGGTTTTTTTATTGGAAAACCTTTTTTATGTAATGGAGCCAATTATGCTATTACACGCACCGCATATCTAAATTCAATCCTTGCAATAAACAACAACTATTCTTCAGGAGATGATATTTTTTTACTTCAAAATATTTCAAAAAACGGAAAAGTTGCTTTCTATAAGAATTCAGATTTAACAGTAAAAACTAAAGCTCCAGAAAATATAAAGCAATTCTTTGAACAAAGAATACGATGGGCATCAAAAACTACAGGTTATAAAGACAGTTTTTCCTTAATAGTTGCAATTTTAACATTCTCGATGTCAGCAATTATGATTATTTTATTAATAGGATTATTTTTTGACAACAAATTTTGGCCACTATTTCTTTATTCAATTTCATTAAAAACTATTATAGATTTTATTTTACTTTTACCTTTGTGCAAATTTTACAAAACGCCAAAGCTTTCTCTTTTAGTACCACTTTTGCAATTGTTTTATATATTCTATGTATCAATAACAGCGATACTATCATTATTCTATAAACCAAATTGGAAAGGAAGACGTATTAGTTAAAATACTAATTCAAACGTTAATCTATATTTTCTTAACAAAAACAAAACACAATGGTTTTTACAATTTAGATACTTTTAAACCAGATTAGTTACCCATTTCAGAGATAAACTTAACTCTCACGAGTCTCACTTCTTCTTCGCTATATCCTGATTCTCCAAGTTCTGCCATAGCTTCCTCCAAAGAATCGGTTTCTGCATCTTCTTTAAAATACAAATAAATATCCTCTACCACATCTTCATCTAATATTGAATCTAAATAATAATCAATATTTAGTTTAGTTCCAAAATTAACAATAGCTTCAATCTCATCAAGTAATTCGCACATTTCCTGACCTGTTGCATTGCAAATTTCATCTAGAGGCATTTTTTTATCAATGTTTTTAATAATAAACACCTTATTTGTAGACTTATTTACCACAGATTTCACGATAAAATCCTGAGGTCTTTCGATTTCATTTTCCTCAACATGTTTTGCAATAAGCTCAATAAATTCTTTCCCATATTTGTGAGCCTTCCCTTGACCTACACCAGAAACCATAGTTAATTCATCCATAGTAATAGGATATTGAATAGCCATATCCTGAAGAGAAGGGTCACTAAAAATAACAAACGGAGGTAAATTTAATTTTTTAGCAATCGATTTTCGCAAATCTTTAAGCATTGAAAACAAGACTGTATCAGTTGCAGAGCCGCCACCGAACCCCACATCAGAGTCTGTATCACCATCTTCGTAATTGTGATCTTTAGTCAACATAATACTATATGGTTTTTCAATAAACTCTCTGCCTTTAGACATAACTTTCAGAAGTCCATAATTTACTATTTCTTTTTCAATAAATTGATGGATTAACATTTGACGAATTACAGCTTTCCAATGTCTGGCTTTAGCTTCTCCACCAGATCCAAATTCTTCGAGTTCGTTATGTTTATACGTAGCTACTTCTGCTGTTTTTTTACCGATTAATATATTTACAATATGTTCTGCCTTAAACATTTCTTTTACGCGCAGAATTATTTTTAATATTGTAACAATATCATCTTTCCCCTCAAATTTTGGTTTTGGATTAAGGCAATTATCACAATTACCACAATCTTCTAACATTTCTTCGCCAAAATAATTTAACAATTGTTTTACACGACAGACACTAGATTCGGCATAAGAAACTGTTTCAAAAAGCAGTTGTTTTCCAATTTCCTGTTCGTTTACAGGTTTATTCTGCATAAATTTTTCCAGTTTTTGAATATCATCATAACTGTAAAAAGTAATACATTTGCCTTCACCCCCATCTCTTCCAGCTCGACCTGTTTCTTGATAATATCCTTCAAGACTTTTAGGGATATTATAATGAATAACAAAACGAACGTCTGGTTTATCTATACCCATCCCAAAAGCAATTGTTGCAACAATAACATCTACTTCTTCATGTAAAAACATATCTTGATTTCGAGAGCGAGTAGCAGAATCCATTCCAGCATGATATGGTAATGCTTTAATATCATTTACAACAAGCATTTCTGCCAATTCTTCAACTTTTTTTCTACTTAGACAATAAATGATACCTGATTTGCCAGAATTATTCTTTATATATCTTATTATTTCTTTTGAAGCTTTAATTTTAGGTCTAACTTCATAATAAAGATTATGACGTCTAAAAGAAGATTTAAATACCTCTGCATCAAGCATATCTAAATTCTTTTGAATATCATGCTGTACTTTTGGCGTTGCTGTTGCTGTAAGCGCCATAAGAGGTGCTCTACCAATCTCATTTATGCTTGGTCTGCTTCGTCTATCCTCTGGTCTAAAATCCTGTACCAATTCTGAGATACACTGCGCTTCATCCACAGCAATGAAAGATATTTTGAATTTTTTTAAGAACTCTACATTATCCTCTTTTGTAAGTGATTCGGGAGCAACATATAATAACTTAGTTCTTTTATTTAATATATCATCTTTAACATGAGCTATTTCAGTTTTATTTAAGGATGAGTTTAAGAAATGGGCAACTCCTGAGTCTGTGCTAAATCCTCGCATTGAATCAACCTGATTCTTCATTAGTGCAATTAATGGAGAAATTATAATTGCAGTTCCATCTAATAGCATAGCAGGAAGCTGATAACAAAGTGATTTACCCCCACCTGTTGGCATTAAGACAAAGCTATCTTTTCCATCAAGCAAACTTAGAATAACCTCCTTTTGCAATCCTTTGAATGTATCAAAACCAAAATACTTTTTAAGAAGATTATATATTTTTTGTTCGTTATTTTCCATTATTATTCTGTGTAATTCTTTATTTTAATCAAAATTAATATTTTTTTTTAATTATAAAAATGATTTTAAGCTTTGAATTAGATAAAAAAAAATTAGTTCCGAAAAAAGAAACGTAAAAACTAAATTAATACTAAATTAGCAAAAAATATCGTATGGCTGATTTAAAAACTCAGAAAATATTAGATGCAGGAAAAAAAACCATTATAGCAGAATCAAAAGCAATTGAAAAGCTTGTTGATTATATTGATAATGATTTTGTTAATGTTGTTAAGTTAATTTCTAAATCAAAAGGTCGAGTAATTTTAACAGGAATTGGGAAAAGTGCTAATATTGCATTAAAAATTGTTGCAAGTCTTAATTCGACAGGTACACCTGCAATTTTTATGCATGCTGCTGATGCTATACATGGTGATTTAGGTATAATTCAGGCAGATGATATAGTTATATGCATATCAAAAAGTGGCAATACTCCTGAAATAAAAGTTTTAATACCCCTCATAAAAAATAGAGGGAATACTTTGATTGCTCTTGTTTCAGACACAAAGTCTTTTTTAGCAAAGTCAGCAAATTTTATTCTCAGAGCGAGTATTGATTCCGAAGCATGTCCTAATAATCTTGCACCAACATCCAGCACTACGGCACAACTAGCTATGGGAGATGCCTTAATGGTTGCACTTCTTGAAAATCGTGGTTTTACATCAAATGATTTTGCCAAATATCATCCGGGGGGAGCTCTGGGGAAAAAGCTTTATTTAACAGTTAGAGATATTGTAAATCAAAATGAAATTCCAAAAGTTTGTACTAAAGATGATATTACAATAATAATAACAGAAATTACCAGCAAAAGGCTTGGTGCCACCGCTGTAATAGACAATAAAAATAAGGTAATAGGAATAATCACAGATGGTGATTTACGAAGGATGTTAGTTAAATATGGCAATAACTTAGGCGACCTTAATGCTGAAAAAATTATGTCAAAAAATCCAAAATCTGTTGAGACAAAAGAACTTGCAGTAAATGCATTAAGATTAATAAGACAAAATAATATTACACAAGTTATTGTAACAGAAAAAGGGAAATACAAAGGAATAATTCACTTACATGATTTAATGAGAGAAGGGATTGTTTAATCACTCGAAAATTGCTTAAGCATTTGTCGGTATTTCGTAAATACTTTAGCTCTGCTAACAAAACCTACATATTTTCCATTTTCTACAACGGGCAAATTATAATCATCGGTACGCTCAAATATTTCAGCAACCTGTTTGACATTCATATTTGTTTCTACAATATTTCTAGGCATATACATTAGATCTCTAACATATATTTTCTCATATAAGTCTTGATTAAATATCATATGTCTAACATGATCGAGAAAGACTAAACCTTTGAGAGTATTTTCTTCATCTATCACAACAAAGACATTACGATTTGAGTGTTTTATTACATCGACCAAATCACACAACTTACTATCTTCTTTCAAAGTACAAAAATTCTTTTCAATAAGACTTTCCATTCTAAGCATTGAAAGCATATTTTTATCAGCGTTATGAGTTAACAACTCTCCCCTCTTTGCAAGAAATATTGTATAAACAGAATTTGGCATAAAAATTCTAACTGTAAAATATGCAATTGCTGAGACGAGCATTAAAGGAACAAACAGATTATATCCTCCTGTAATTTCGGCAATTAAAAATATTGCAGTTAAAGGAGCGTGGATAATCCCTGCAATTAGTCCTGTCATACCAACAAGAGCAAAATTTGTTTCGGAAGTATTAAATCCTAATGCATTTGACATTTTAGAAAAAAATAATCCCACATTTGCTCCTAGAAATAATGCAGGAGCAAATATTCCACCCACACCTCCAGCATTAAATGTTGCACCTGTAGCAAAGATTTTTAACAAAAGAATCAAACATAAAATTACAATTATTCCCAACCAAGAATTCCAATTAGCGTAAATTGCATTTTCGTATAAATATGACAAATCGCCTTTTAATGCAAGATTAACAGCCTCATATCCCTCACCATACAAACTTGGAAAAAGAAATACTAATCCACCCAAAATCAATGAACCTACAACAAATCTACCCCATAGAGACTTCCATTTTTGAAACACTTTATTTATCCACAAATACAATTTTGAAAAATAAACAGATAATAGCCCACACAAAACTCCAAATATTATATAAAAAGGGACATCTTGTAAAACAAATGCATCAGTATTTTCAACAAAATACAAAAAATTTTGACCTAAAAACAAATATGAAGTTAATGCAGCTGAAAGAGATGCTAATAGCAGAGGTAACAATGATGCCATCGTCAAATCTAACATAATAACCTCAAGTGTAAAAACGATTGCTGCTATAGGAGCTTTAAAAATTGCTGCTATAGCACCCGTACAAGCACATCCCACTAACAATATAACCTGACGATAACTTAAATGAAAGAAACGTCCAATATTACTTCCTATTGCAGCACCAGTAGCTACTATAGGCCCCTCCAATCCAACAGAACCGCCAAAACCTACTGTAAGCGAGCTCCCAACAATGCGCGACCACATATTATGAGATTCAATCTTACCCTGATTTCGTGAAATACTAAATAAAACCATTGGAATTCCATGTCCCGGTTTTTTTCTAACAACATATTTAATAAATAAGACTGTTAGTAAAATTCCTATAGCAGGTAAAACAATATATAGATAGCTCAAAGAATATTCGTCAATAAAAAAAACTACACACTTTCTAACAAAGTGGACAGCATTTTTCATTATCACAGCAGCAAGCCCAACTGCTATACCTACAACAACAGATAAGATAAGCAAAAAGTTCTTATCCTTCATGTGTTTCATACGCCAAATTAAGAAGCGCTTATGTGATAATTTAAAAATCATATAATCTTTGAAATTTTGCGCCACAAATATGACATTTTTTTTTAGTTATTCATAAATTATTATATACAATACTGCGTATTATTATATAAAACTTTTTATTATTTTTGACTTATAAAATAAACACATGAAAAAGCACAAACTTGGGATTGCATTAAGTGGTGGTGGCTCCAGAGGATTTGCACATCTTGGAGTATTAGAGGCATTAAACGAAAGAAATATCTATCCTGATATTATTGCAGGCACAAGTGCAGGATCAATTGTGGGAGCATTATACGCTTCAGGGATGAAACCTAAAGAGATTTTTAAGCAACTTAAAAAAATACGTTTTACTACTTTAACACGAATGCATTTACCTAAAGACGGATTATTTACTTTAGATAATTTACGATTAAAGCTTGAAAATCTTATACCTCAAAAAACTTTTGAAGAATTAAACTTACCTCTTTTTATATGTGTCTCAAATTTTAATAATGGCAAAGCTGAATATATAAACAGCGGTCCATTAAATGAAATTATTCAAGCTTCTAGTTCAATACCAGTACTCATTGCTCCGGTTAAAATAAATAACACACTATATGTTGATGGTGGACTTGTTGATAATCTACCAGTAAAACCACTGGTTAGAAGATGCGATAAAATAATTGGTGTAAACATTTCTCCATACGAAGAAATAAAAAAAATAGACAATCTTTTTCATGTTGCATCACGTACATTTCAAATAAGTTTAAACAATAATGTCCGTTATAACAAGAGCAAATGTGATGTATATATTGAGCTAAAAAAACTAATAAAATATAATATTTTAGAAGCAAAGCACGCTGAAGAAATGTTTGACATAGGTTACAAACATGCAATGAAAATGAGCTTAAAAAATTTACGAAATTAGAAGCTTAGGTTTTTTTTTAACTCAATGCTACCTTGTCGACTGGTTTTCACAGATTTGCCATTTTTCATAATTATAATATGAGAATCTTTATTATATGCTTGAATCTCCTTGATAAAATTTATATTTACAATAGCAGACCTATGTACTCTAACAAAATTTGATAATGGTAAATTCTTTTCATAAAATTTCATAGTAGCATTTTTCACGTACTCTTTTTTCTCAGTATTAATTACAACATAATCGTCTGCTGCTGTAATAAAATAAATATCATTAACTGAAACAATAAATATTTTACCAAGCTCTTTTACTACTACTCTATTTAAAGGATGTTCATCACTTACAACATCTTCAGTAATACCTTTTATATTTACATTTGTCGCATTCTCCAAAACCTGTTTTTGCACTTTCTGTACAGCTTGCATAAACCTACTTTTCGAAAAAGGTTTTAATAAATAATCCGTTGCATTCTTTTCGAAAGCTTTCAAAGCATATTCTTCATAGGCAGTAGTAAAAATAATAATTGGCATATTCTCGACAAGTTCAAGCATTTCAAATCCAGTTAATTTTGGCATTTGAATATCTAAGAACACTAAATCCGGTTTCAATTCATGAATAGCTTTCAATCCATCAAAGCCATTCTGATATTCTCCAATTATTTCAATATTTGAGATTTCCTGAACGTATTCTTTTATTATTTGGATTGCTAATATTTCGTCATCTATTATAATTGCTTTCATAAGTATCTCATTTTATCTTTGGTAAATCTAAAATAACGCTAAAAACCCCTTCTATTTTTGTAAAACTAAACAAATTACGATTTCCATAAATCAATTTCATTCTTTCTTCGGTCGTTGACAATCCTATTCCATTACCTTTTTTTGATATACTATTAGTATCAAAATTGTTTATTATTTTTATCTGTAATTTATCATTTACAAGCTTTGCAATAAATTTAATTGTAACAGTTGTGAGACTTTCTGAAACAGCATGTTTAATAACATTTTCGAATAGAGGTTGTAACAACATAACCGGCACATCCCAATCTTTAACTTTGTCATCTACCTTTATTTCTGTTTCGATTCGTTCTCCAAATCTTAATTTTTCGATCTCAAAATATTTGAGTGTATAGTTTAACTCCTCATTAAGTGAAATAAAACTTGTATTTTTTTGTTTTAAGCTATATCTAAAATACTCTGACAAATCCACAATCATTTCTCTGGCTTTTTCCGGATTTGTAGGAATAAGAGCATTAACCGAATTAAGACTGTTAAACAAAAAATGTGGATTTACATATGCTTTTAAAACATTTAGTTTTGTTTCAGTTAACATAGTCTTTAGTTTTTCTTCAGATTTTGACTTTTCATTATAATTATCAAATAGAATTAACAAACGATATGATAATGAAAAAATTGAGAACAAAAACACTCCAATTATAAATTGATATAAATGATGCCTTTTAAATTCTATTATTCCATTACTCATGCGGAATAACAAATTCTCAACGATAAAATTAAAGCCCATCCACACTAATACAACAATAAGTCCACCAATAATAAAAACAGCTATCGTCCTAATTTTTCTTTCTTTTCCTATACTATATTTTACAACATACCATATACCATAACCCATAATTGCAAAAGACCCATTTTGAATAATTGACTGCAAAATTGATGTTAGAATATTAACATCTCCGATTACACTTAACACAAGAATTTGAAAAACAACAATTATTCCCCAAACAATCGCATAGATAGTTGTAAATTTTCTATCTTGAAAAGGATTTATCATTATTAGTTATATATTTCTCCACCACCAAAAACGGCTTCAGCTTTAATTATGAGTTTTTTTGTTCTATCCAAATTTTCGATTTGCACATGCCGTCTATCATCATTAAATCCACCAAAAACCCCAGAGGTTTCAAGAGACACATCCCAATCTTCTGGAAGGAATATTTTAATACCACCAAAAACACATTCTATTTTCAAAATATTAATCCCTTCTGCCAGCTTTGCAGACCTTAAATCAATAACACCACCAGCAAAAACAAAACTAGCTTTACCCCCTTTAAAACTCTCGCTTTGTATCATAAGATTTGCTTCTGAAAAAACCCTAGAGACATCTATATATTCATCATTAGTAATTTCGCGTTTACCTCCTGATATTTTTTTATTATATATTCTGTTTTTATTCGGAAGAAATATTTTTATCAATAAGCCTAATCCAATTATTATTAATAAAAATGGCCAAATTGTATTTGCATTACCTATTTGCATAGTATATATTTCATCATACAAAAAAACACCCCCTATCGACATCATTATCATTGCACCAAACCAATGTTCGCGTACACCTCCCGAAAGCAATAATATACCAACTGCTATCAATAAAGACTGCCATGAAAATATATATTCAAAATAAGCCTTATCTATTATTCCAGAATTTCCTAAAATTAATAACACTCCAGATAACAATAACATTAAACTTATAGCAACTAATCTGTATTTACTGTGCGATCTTCCACATTTTGGATTTCTATTAACATTATTATTATGTGACCTCATAATTATTCTTTTTCTTATTTCTTCACAAAATTACCTCTATATCAATTTAAAGTAAACATTTTTTCGGCAAACACACAAAATTAGTAGGGTAAAAACAAAAGGAAAAGTATAATCAATAATTTACTAAATAAAAAATTACATTCCTTTTTTTATGCACAAAAATAAATCTTATACATTTTTTGTGCCCAGAACAGGGATCGAACCTGCACGTCCTTGCGGACACTGGTCCCTGAAACCAGCGCGTCTACTCCCGAAAAATAAAAAATTTACAATTTTTCTCATTTTTCGAGGATCCACGAACAAACTATGAAATCATAGATTTCTGGTTTGTCG